>NZ_JBFTER010000015.1:0-66793 GCF_047229345.1 Cellulomonas jepli
GCGTCGGCCCGGCGCACCGACGGCCCGGGCGCCGACGGCCCGGGCGCCGGTGGCCCGACCGGCTCCGCGAACGGGACCACCTCCGGCACGGTGCCCCGTGCGTCGTCGGGCGCCTCGCCCACCGCCGCTGCGTCCACCAGCCACGCGCCGGCGACCGAGCCCGCGCCCGCCCCCGAGGGAACAGCCGACCCCGCGACCGCGTTGGGCATCTTGCGCGAGGCGGTCGCCGACCGGGCGCAGGTGTGGCTCGAGCTCGTCGACCACCACGGGGTCCCGCAGCGCCGGCTCGTGCGGCCGCTCCGGGTCGACGCAGGCCGCCTGCGTGCGGTGGACCCGGCGAGGGACGCCGAGCTGACCGTCGCGGTGCACCGCATCGCCTCCGTGACCCGGGTGCCGACCGCCCCCGAGCCACCCGCCGCCTCCGACCAGGCGGAGCACGACGAGCACGACCCGCCGGCCCCGCCCGGCACCCCGACCGAGGAGACGCATGACTGACGGCCCCCTGATCGTGCAGAGCGACAAGACGCTGCTGCTCGAGGTCGACCACGACCAGGCCGAGGCGTGCCGCCGGGCGATCGCGCCGTTCGCCGAGCTCGAGCGCGCGCCCGAGCACGTGCACACCTACCGGCTCACGCCGCTGGGCCTGTGGAACGCGCGCGCCGCCGGCCACGACGCCGAGCAGGTCGTCAACGTCCTGCTCGACTACTCGCGCTACCCGGTGCCGCACGCGCTCCTCGTCGACATCGCCGAGACCATGGCGCGCTACGGGCGGCTCCAGCTCATCCAGCACCCGGTGCACGGGCTCGTCCTGCACGCGCTCGACCGCGCCGTGATGGCCGAGGTGCTGCGCTCCAAGCGCACCGCCGGGCTCGTCGGGACGCGCATCGACGACACCGACGTCGTCGTCCACCCGAGCGAGCGCGGCCACCTCAAGCAGGTGCTGCTCAAGCTCGGCTGGCCCGCGGAGGACCTTGCGGGGTACGTCGACGGCGAGGCGCACGCGATCGCGCTCGACACCTTGGGCGAGTCGAACCTCGGCCCGGACGGCCAACCGAAGCCGTGGGACCTGCGCCCGTACCAGAAGCAGGCCGTCGAGGGGTTCTGGCACGGCGGCTCGGGCGTCGTCGTGCTCCCCTGCGGCGCGGGCAAGACGCTCGTCGGTGCCGGGGCCATGGCGCGCTCGCAGACGACGACGCTCATCCTCGTGACCAACACGGTCAGCGCGCGGCAGTGGCGCGACGAGCTGGTCAAGCGCACCACGCTCACCGCCGACGAGATCGGCGAGTACTCGGGCGCCCGCAAGGAGATCAAGCCCGTCACCATCGCCACGTACCAGGTGCTGACGACCAAGCGGAAGGGCGTCTACACGCACCTCGAGCTGCTCGACGCCCGCGACTGGGGCCTCGTGCTCTACGACGAGGTCCACCTGCTGCCCGCGCCGATCTTCCGCATGACCGCGGACCTGCAGGCGCGCCGCCGCCTCGGGCTGACCGCGACGCTCGTGCGCGAGGACGGCCGGGAGGACGAGGTGTTCAGCCTCATCGGCCCCAAGCGGTTCGACGCGCCGTGGAAGGACATCGAGGCGCAGGGCTACATCGCGCCCGCCGACTGCGTCGAGGTCCGCCTCACGCTGCCCGAGCGCGACCGCATGCTCTACGCGACCGCCGAGCCCGAGGACAAGTACCGCCTCGCGGCGACGGCCCCGGGCAAGAACCGGGTGGTCGAGCAGCTCGTCGCGAAGCACGAGGGCGAGCCGACGCTCGTGATCGGCCAGTACCTCGACCAGCTCGAGGAGCTCGCCGACCACATCCAGGCCGACGTCATCACGGGCGCGACCTCCGTCACCGAGCGGCAGCGCCTGTACGACGCCTTCCGCTCGGGCGAGATCACGAAGCTCGTGGTCAGCAAGGTCGCGAACTTCTCGATCGACCTGCCCGAGGCGTCGGTCGCGATCCAGGTGTCGGGGTCGTTCGGCTCCCGCCAGGAGGAGGCGCAGCGGCTCGGCCGGCTCCTGCGGCCCAAGGGCGACGGGCGGACGGCGCACTTCTACGCGGTCGTCGCGCGCGACACGGTCGACCAGGACTTCGCGGCGCACCGCCAGCGCTTCCTCGCGGAGCAGGGCTACGCGTACACGATCCTCGACGCCGAGGACCTCGCGGCGGGCGAGCCCGCGGCGGACTGACGCCGCTCGGGCTGCCGGGCGCGGCCGCCCCGGTGCAACCGCACCGGGGCGGACGCGCGTCACCGCTGCCGCGCGTCACCGCCTCCCGCACCTCACCGCTGCCGCGCCACCGCTCTCACCCTCCGGCGCGCGCTCCGGCGACGCTCGCGACCAGCTTGTCGAGGGTCTGCTCGAGGCCGGCGAGGGACATCTGCTGGGGCACCTCGGACGTGTAGCCGTGCTCGGTGACGGTCAGGCGCGTGAGGCCCGAGGGCAGCGCCTCGAACGTCAGCACGTGCGGCACCGGCACCGGGATGCCCGGCGGGAGGCCGAGCTCCGTGGGGTCGACGACCCGGCCCGTCGCGTCGCAGAACTCGAGCGCGAAGTCGAGCCGGTGCGGGGCGTCGACGGCCGAGTACGTCCACAGGTTGTGCATGTCCTGCCCGTCGGGCGACCGCATCGTCACCCGCGACGAGCCGCCGACCCGCACGTCCATGACGGCCTCGGGGCACGTCCAGCCCGCCGGCCCCCACCAGGCCCGGACGCCCTCGGGCTCGGTCCAGGCGGCCCAGACCCGCTCGAGCGGCGCGTCGACCGTGCGGCTCGCGACGACGTCGAGCGGCGGCGACGCGTGCGCCGGTGCCGCCGGTGCCGACGCCCGCCGCACCACGGCGTCGAGCCGGTCCGTCGCGTCCCGGATCCCGGACTCCATGTCGGTCGGCACCCACCCGTCACGGTCCTCGACGGACTGGAACAGCACCACGCTCGTGAGGGTCGTCGCGCCGTCGTGCTCGGCGAAGGTGTCGGTCGTGAGCTGGAGGTAGCCGGGGCCGCCCTGCTCGAGCTCGAAGGTCGCGACGATGCGCTCCCCCGGCACGACGTCGTGGTAGACGCCGCGGAACGCGTACTCGGTGCCGTCGGTGCGGTGGGTCGTCACGAAGCGCCAGCTGCCACCCCGGCGCACGTCCATCTCGTCGACGCGGGTGTCGAACCGGGAGCCGCCCCACCACGCGGGGACGCGCACGGGGTCGGTGTACGTGGCCCAGACCAGGTCGGCGGGTGCGTCGAACGTCCTGCGGATGACGAGGTCCTGCCGGCCGGGCTCGACGATCAGCTCGGTGTCAGTCATGGTCTGCCCCTGTCGTGTCGCTCTTCAGTCGTCGGATCTCGCGGTCGAGCAGGTCGAGCCGCTCGGCGAAGGCGTTCCGGTACCGGTCGAGCCACTCCGACGCGGTGTCGAGCTGCGCCGGCTCGAGCCGGCACGGTCGCCACTGCGCCTCGCGGCTGCGGCTGATGAGGCCCGCCTGCTCGAGGACCTTGAGGTGCTTGGACACGGCGGGGAGCGTCAGGTCGAACGGCTCGGCGAGCTGGTTGACGGTCGCCTCCCCCTCGGCGAGCCGGGCGAGGATCGCGCGGCGCACCGGGCTGGCGAGCGCGGCGAACGTCTGACTGAGCGGATCGGTGGGCACGACCCCACTATACCGCTCGGTTAATTATCTACTATGGAAAGTACGCGCGCTGCGTCCCGTGTGTCAACGGTCCCGGACGCGGGACGACCGCCTCGGCGCGCGCACGACCTGCCCGCGCCGCCCGAGGAGTCAGGGCGCGTCGCCCCCGCTGGTCGAGCAGGGCGGCGGGCCACACGCGCTCCGGGGGCGCGTCGAACGTGCGGCGTGCGACCACGTCCAGCAGGTCGACCATGACGACTCCCTCGTTCCCCGGACCCACGTGCCGGGCGCGGGTTCGGCGCGTGCGCGCGTCCGCGTCACGACCGCGGACCGGGACCAGCACCTCCGGACAGCTGCCCGGGACCGGGCTCCCTGCTGCACCCGAACCCGGCGTGGAACGAGAGCACGCGCCGCTGCGACTCCCCGACCGGAGCCCGCGCGAGGAGCTCGGCGATGCGCGCCCGCTGCTCGTCGGGCAGCACCGCCCAGGTCGTGGCCGCGCCGTGCTCGAGCCAGGCCCGGATCCCCCGGAGCCCTGCCCCGGCGAGCGCGGGGTCGGCGTCGGTCGCTGCGCGCAGGTCGGCCTCGACCCGGTGCCAGCTCCCCCGCCCGCGGCTCAGCCGCCACGCGGCCCGCCGGCTCCACGGTTGCGGGGACGCCCACGCGGCTTCCCCGACCGCCGTCGGCGCGCCGAGCCGGCCAAGCGCCCGTGCTGCGGCGAGCGCGACGCGGGCGCCCGTGTCGAGCAGAAGCGGCCGGAGCATCGTCACCGCCTCGGCGCGCCCCGTCCGCCGCGCGACACCGTCGACCGCTGCCGCACGGACGCGCGCGCTGTCGTGGCGCAGCGCGGTCACGAGGAGGTCGAGGTCACGGGCGTCGCCCACGGCGGTCAGGCCGTCGACGCACGCCACGACGCTCCGTGCCGGCACGTCGGGTCCAGCGACGATCGCGCGGTAGCGGCCGGCGACGTCGATACCCCGTGTCGTCGCACGACGCCGCGCGAGGTCGCGCACGCGCGGCGCTGCGTCTGTCAGCAGGGCGAGCACCTCACGGTCCGCCAGCGCCTCGTCCGGGAGGTGCGTGAGGGCCACGAGCCGCACGTCGGCCGCGCGCGACGTCAGCAGGGGGCGCAGCCGGGCGGCGTCCGCGAGCTCGGCGAGCCACCGGGCGAACGCCCGGCGCACCCACTGGTCGCGCTCGACCGCGATGTCGGCGAGGAGCCGGTCCACGGACAGGTCGCCCTGCTCGTGCGCGAGGGCCAGCGCCCACCGTCGGGCCCGCGGGCGGTCCGCCTGCTGCAGGGCAGACGCCAGACCCGTCGACGCACCGGCGTCGACGAGCGAGCGGACGAGCACCAGGGTCTCGGGTGCGCGCCACCGCCGACGCGCCGCGAGGACGACGTCGATCACCGCTGCGACGTCGGCGGGGTCTCGCCTGCGCAGCAGCCCGCGCTCGGCCTCCTGCCGGACCTGCGGCGCGTGGTCGAGCAGCCGGGCCGCGAGCGCGAGCGACGCGAGCGGTCCCTCGACGTCTGCGAGCGCCCGGGTCGCCCGCTGCCGGACCCGGCCGTCCGTGTGCATGCTCGTGACGGCCGCGACGAAGCCGCTCGGCTCTGCGAGCGACGGACCGAGCCAGTCCGCGGCCCCGGACACCGCTGCCCCCTGCTCGGGCTGCCACGCGCGCGCCGCCTGGTCGAGCAGCAACCACGCACGACCGTCGAGGGCGGCGAGCCCCGGCGCCTCGGCGGCCCAGGCGTCGCGATCCCCGTGCGTCGCCGCGGCGGCGAGCCGCACGACACGTGCCCGGGCCTGCAGGAAGTCCTTCATGGCCGCCATCCTGTCGCCCCGCCCCGCGGGCGTCGCCGTCTTTCGCCGCGCGCCGCGACGAGACGCGCCAGACGCGCGCACCCCCGGCCCACGAGGGACCGGGGGTGCGCGACCTGCGTGCGGGGACGGTCAGACGAGCTCGGGCATCGTGTCGGCACGCTCGTTGACGAGCGCCGCGAACGCCTGCGCGACGGCCCGGCCGCCCGCGGCGACGTCCTCCGCACGGCGCGCGTACTCGGCGCGCACGGCGTCCACGTCCACGTCGTCGTGCGTCGCGGCCCACGCGGCGAGCAGCTCCGGGCCCGCCTCGGGGTGGAACTGCACACCCCAGGCCGAGCCGACGCGGAACGCCTGGTACGGGTACGTGGCGGACGACGCGAGCCAGGTGGCACCGCGCGGCAGGTCGACGACGGCGTCCGCGTGCATGCTCGGCTGCGGGGTCGTGCGCCGGTCGTCGGCGAGGTCGAGGTCCTGGAGCCCGTCGAGGATCGGGTCGCCGACGGCCTCGGGGCGCCACTGGACGTCGATCACGCCGGCCTCGCGCCCGGGAGGGGCCGCGACCTGGAGGCGGCCGCCGCGCGCGACCGCGAGGAGCTGCGCGCCGAGGCAGATGCCGAGCGTCGGGACGCCCGAGGTCGACGCGTCCGCGAGCAGCGCCCGGACGGCGGGGAGCCACGGGGCGACCTGGTCGTCGACGGCCGACATCTGGCCGCCGAGGACGACGAGACCGTCGCCCACCTCGTCGGCGGAGGCCGGGACGCTCTCGCCCGCGTACGCGTGGACGGTCCGCAGCTCGACACCGGTCAGCCACTCGGTGAAGCGGTCGAGCGGGACGTCCGGGCTGTTCTGGATGACGGTGACGACACGGGCGCCAGAAGTGGCGGGGACACCGGGAGTCTGGTAGGTCACGGCGCGACGGTACTCCCGGCCTCCGCCGGAACGTAAACCCGCACGTCATGCGGTGCACCGATCGTGTGACCCGGCTCACGGGCGCCCGGCTTGCCCGGCTTCGTCCGGGCGCGGGGCCGCGGCTGCGCGGTGGTGGCCCCCGCGGGTGGACTCCCCGCCGGGGTGCGTGGGGTCCGCGCAGGTCGTCGACCGGCTCCCGACCAGCACCGACACCTCCGGGCGAACCGGCGGGCCCACGTTTGCACGCCCGCGTCGCCCGGTCGAGGATCGACGGGTGAGCCACCCCCGCGTCCCGGCCCCGTCCGCCCCCACGTCCGTGCTCACCCGTGCGACGCCCGCCTCCCGGTTCACCCGGGCGGCCGTCGCCGTCGCCGTGCTGCTCACGTCCCTCGGGATCGCGCTGCCCGCCGCCGCGGTCGAGCCGCTGGACGTGCCGGGCCAGATCACCGACCAGGTCGGTGCGCTCGACGGCAGCACCGCGGAGGTCCAGGCGAGCCTGGACCGCCTGTCCGACGACACGGCCTACGACCTCTTCGTCGTCTACGTCGAGGACTTCTCGGGGCGCGACGGCGAGCAGTGGGCGCGCGAGACGGCGGTCGCGTCGGGCCTCGGCGCCGAGGACGTGATCCTCGCGGTCGCGGTCGGCGAGCGCCGCTACGGCATGTGGGTGCAGAGCGCGGGCGAGATCACCGAGGAGGAGGCCACGAGCGTCCGGGTGGACCTCGTCGAGCCGCGCCTGGCGGAGGACGACTGGGCCGGCGCGGCGATCGCCGCCGCGGACGGGCTGCGCGACGCCGCGCTCGGGACCGGCACCGCGGCGTCCGGCGGTGGCGGCGGCTTCGGCACGCTGCTGGTGGTCGGCCTCGTCGTGCTGCTCGTGGTCCTCGTGGTCCGGTCGCTGCTGCGCCGCAGGAAGGGCGCCGGCCAGGCCGGTGCGCAGCCCGCCGGCGCCGCGCCGCAGGGGCTCGCCGCGCTGCCGACCCCCGAGCTGAACCGCCGCGCGAGCCAGGCGCTCGTCGCGATCGACGACGCGCTCACGACCTCGGCGCAGGAGCTCGGGTTCGCGCAGGCGCAGTTCGGGCTGGAGGCCACCCGCCGGTTCGGCGCCGCGCTCGAGGAGGCGCGGGCGCGGGTGTCCGAGGCGTTCCGGTGGCGCCAGCAGCTCGACGACTCGACGCCCGAGACCGAGCCCCAGGCGCGGCAGATCATGATCGCGATCATCGAGACGTGCCAGGTCGCCGCCGACACCCTCGACGCGCACACCGAGGAGTTCGAGCAGATGCGCGACCTGCAGGCGCGCGCCCCCGAGGTGCTCGACGACGCCGAGCAGCGCGCGACCGAGGTGGCCGCCCGCGTCGAGCCCGCGCGGGCGACCGTCGCACAGCTCGCGACCACGTACCCGGCCGCGGCGCTCGCGTCGGTCACCCCGAACCCCGACCAGGCGGCCGCCCTGCTCACCGGGGCCCACGAGTCCGTCGCGCGGGGTCGCGAGACCCTGGTGGCCGACGACCGCGGTGCCGCCGTCGGCGCCGCCCGCGCCGCCCAGGACGCCGTCGCGCAGGCCGTCACGCTGCTCGACGCGGTCGAGCGCGCCGGCCAGGACCTCGCCCGGGCGGGCGCCGACCTCACCGCCGCCATCGCCTCGATCAGCGCGGACTTCGCCGACGCCGACCGCCTCGCGCCGCGCGAGCCCGCGGTGCAGGCCGCCGTCCAGGTGGGCCGGGCGGCGGCCGCGGCGGCGGAGGCGGCCCGCTCGGGCGGCGACCCGCTCGCCGCGCTGCGGGACGTGCGTGCCGCCGAGGCGCGGCTCGACGAGACCCTCGAGCCGTTCCGCGAGCGCGCCGAGCACGACGCCCGGGCGCGCGCGCAGCTCGACGACCTCCTCGGTCGGCTCGCCTCGCACATCCGCGCGGTGCACGACTACATCGAGACCCGCCGCGGCGCCGTCGGCCCCGAGGCCCGCACCCGGCTCTCGGAGGCCGCCCGGCTCGCGCAGCAGGCGCACCGCGACGCCGCGACCGACGCGACGGGCGCGCTCGCGCTCGCGCACCGGGCCGGCGAGCTCGCGGGCGAGGCCCAGCAGCTCGCGCAGCTCGACGTGCAGGACTGGGAGGACCAGCGCCGCCAGCGTTCCGGGTACGGCGGGCTCGGCGGTGGCGGCTCGAACGTCGGCGGCATGGTGCTCGGCGGGATCCTGCTCGACTCGCTCCTGCGCGGTGGCGGCGGCGGCTTCGGCGGAGGGGGCTTCGGCGGGGGTGGTGGCGGAGGCGACGGCGGGGGCTTCGGCGGGGGCGGGCGCTTCTGACAGAGCCCCTCGACCGACCGCAGGACACGGACGACGCAGGAGCAGGCGCGACGACGGCCCACCCGGGCGCGTCGCACGACGAGAGGGACGCACGATGACCGAGAAGCAGACGATCCTGGGCCGCATCACGACGCTGGCCCGCGCCAACATCAACTCGATGCTCGACCGGGCCGAGGACCCCGCGAAGATGATCGACCAGCTGATCCGCGACTACACGAACAACATCGCCGAGGCCGAGGAGGCGGTCGCGCAGACGATCGGCAACCTGCGCCTCGCGGAGGCGGACCACCGCGAGGACGTCGCGTCGGCGGCGAGCTGGGGCCAGAAGGCGCTCGCCGCGTCCTCGAAGGCCGACCAGCTCCGCACGAGCGGCGACACCGCGGGCGCCGACAAGTTCGACAACCTCGCCAAGGTCGCGCTCGGCAAGCAGATCGCCGCGGAGCAGGAAGCCAAGGACGCCGAGCCGCTCATCGCGTCGCAGACGGAGACGGTCGAGAAGCTCAAGGCCGGGCTCGCCGCCTCGAAGGAGCGCCTCGCGGACCTCAGGAACCGCCGCGACAACCTCGTCGCGCGGCAGAAGAGCGCCCAGGCGCAGTCGCAGCTGCAGGACGCGCTCGGCTCGATCAACGTGCTCGACCCGACGAGCGAGCTCTCGCGCTTCGAGGACAAGGTGCGCCGCGAGGAGGCCCGCGTCCAGGGCCACGCCGAGCTCGCCGCGTCGTCGATCGACGCGCAGTTCGAGGAGCTCGAGGCGTCGGGCCAGAACCTCGAGGTCGAGGCCCGGCTCGCCGCGCTCAAGCGCGGGTCCGCCCCGGCCTGACGCACCGCCGCTCCCCCGCCGACGCCCGCGCGTCCGGACGCTCCCGCAGCGACCGGGCCGCGGGCGTCGGCGTGCCCGACGAGGTGCCGGACGCGCAGGTTCCCCGGCTCGTCCCCGCGGACGGGCCGGTGCGCTCACCGACGTGCGCCACGCCGTCCGCAGCGTCCTCCCAGGCCGCTCCCAGCCCCGCGACGCACACTGAGGGCATGACGGGGACCCCTGTGCAGCCCGAGGCGCGCCTGCTCGTCGTCGACGACGAGCCGAACATCCGCGAGCTGCTCGCGACGTCGCTGCGCTTCGCGGGCTTCGAGGTCCACGCCGCGGCCGACGGCGCCTCCGCGCTGCGGCTCGCGCGGCAGGTCGAGCCGGACCTCGTCGTCCTCGACGTGATGCTCCCCGACATGGACGGCTTCACCGTGACGCGGCGGCTGCGCGAGAAGGGGCAGCACGTCCCCGTGCTCTTCCTGACGGCGCGCGACGACACGTCGGACAAGGTCACGGGCCTGACGGTCGGCGGCGACGACTACGTGACCAAGCCGTTCAGCCTCGAGGAGGTCGTCGCGCGGATCCGTGCGGTGCTGCGCCGGACCCACCCGGGCGACGCCGACGAGTCGAGCATCCTGCGCGTCGGCGACCTCGAGCTCGACGAGGACAGCCACGAGGTGCGCCGCGCCGGCCAGGTCGTCGACCTCTCGCCGACCGAGTTCAAGCTGCTGCGGTACCTCATGCTCAACCCGGGCCGGGTCCTGTCGAAGTCGCAGATCCTCGACCACGTGTGGCAGTACGACTGGGGCGGCGACGCCAACATCGTCGAGTCCTACATCTCCTACCTGCGTCGCAAGGTGGACCAGGTGACCGGGCCCGGCGGCCAGCCCGTCGAGCCCCTCATCCAGACCAAGCGCGGCGTCGGGTACCTGCTGCGCCGCGTCGCGAACCCGTGAGCGCGACGCCCGCCGGCGCTCCTGCTCCCGACCGGCAGGACGCCGCCGACGAGCCGCGGGACTCGGTGCGCGGCCCTGCGGCGGACGAGCCGGCCACCGGTCCGACGCCCAGCGCAGGGCGCGAGTCCGGGGCGGCGCCGAGCGCCGGGCGGGCGACCGGACCTGCGCCGGCGGAGAGCGACGGACCGACGGCGGGCGACGCCGCGCCCTCCCGCGCCGCCCTCCTGGCCGACCGTGCCCGCGGCGCGTGGGCCGGCGTCCCGCTCCGCGCGCGACTGGTCGGGATCATCACGGCCCTGCTCGCGGTCGGCCTGCTCATCGCCGGGCTGACGACCGCGACCCTGCTCGAGCGCTACCTCGTCGGGCAGGTCGACCGGCGCCTCGAGACGGAGGCCGCGTACCTCGCGCAGCGCGAGGCCGACAGCCTGTTCGGCGACAGCCGCCCCGGCGACTCCTCGTTCGTGCCGACCGACTACGTGCTCGTGGTGACGGACGTGCTCGGCGGCCGCAAGACGTCCGGCCGGGACACGACGTACCGGGAGTACGGCGTCCCCGCACCGCCGGACCTGACGCCCGCCGAGGCGCGCGCGACCGACCGCCGGCCGTTCGACGTCCCGAGCAACCGCCCGGGGTCGTCGTGGCGCTTCGTCGCCTTCTCGATGTCGAGCGGCGGCGAGCCCATCGGCACGGTCAGCGTCGGCCTGCCGCTCGGCGACGTCCAGCGCACGGTCAAGCGCATCACGCTCCTGCTGCTCACGAGCGGGCTCGGCATCGTCGTGCTCGGTGCGCTCGCCGGCAGCTGGGCGGTCCGGCGGTCGCTGCGCCCCCTGCGCGAGATCGAGTCGACCGCCGCGTCGATCGCCGCGGGCGACCTGTCCCGCCGCGTCCCGACCGCTCCGGAGACCACCGAGGTCGGCCGGCTAGGGGCGGCCCTCAACGGGATGCTCGCGCAGATCGAGAAGGCGTTCGCGGACCGCACGGCGTCCGAGGCGCGCATGCGGCGGTTCGTGGCGGACGCCTCGCACGAGCTGCGCACCCCGCTCGCGGCGATCCGCGGGTACGGCGAGCTGTACCGGATGGGCGCACTCACCGAGAAGGACCAGGTCGACGACACGTTCCGGCGCGTCGAGGAGTCCGCGACCCGGATGGGCGGGCTCGTCGAGGACCTGCTCGCGCTCGCCCGGCTCGACGACGGCCGACCGATGCGCCTCGACGACGTCGACCTCGCGGTCCTCGCCGCCGACGCGCTGAGCGACCTGCACGCGCTCGACCCGTCGCGCGCGACCGCCCTGCTCGGCCCGGACGGCGCCCCGCTGCGCTCGTGCGTCGTGGCGGGCGACGAGCGGATGCTGCGCCAGGTCGTGTCGAACCTCGTCGGGAACGTCGTGCAGCACACCCCGGCGGGGACCCCCGTCGAGCTGTCCGTGGGGGTCGTCGCCGACCGCCCGGGCGAGGGGGTGCTCGAGGTGCGCGACCACGGGCCCGGCATCGACCCGGAGCACGCGGCGCGCGTCTTCGAGCGGTTCTACCGGGTCGACGCGAGCCGCTCGCGCGGCGGCACGGCAGGGGGTGGCACGGGCGGCGGCGCGGGGCTCGGCATGGCGATCGTCGCGGCGATCGTCACGGCGCACCGCGGCGACGTGAGCCTCACGCAGACCCCGGGCGGCGGGACGACCGTGCGGGTGGCCCTCCCCCTCGCGAGGCCGGGGCACGTCGAGGACGAGGCCGCGGACGACGCCGACGAGGCAGGCACGGAGGTCGACGACACCCGTACGACGGTCGCCTCAGCCGAGGATGAACTCTGACCTCGACGCGTAGGTGCTCGCGCGGCACCGTGGTTACGATGTCGGGTCCGAAGCAAGGGTCACCGTTCGTGAGGCTGGTCATGGGCGTCTACGACGCACCGCAGTGGTTGCTCTCCGCGTTCGTCCGCAGCGCACTCGGGGCCGGGGCCACCGCTCCGCCCGAGGAGATCAAGGCAGCAGGGGTCGCCCTGGTGGACCGCTGGTCCGCCAAGGGACGCGACTTCCACAACCTCAAGCACCTCGTGGACGTCCTCGCCCGGGTCGACGAGCTCGCGGCCGAGACCCACGAGCCGGACCTCGTGCGGCTCGCAGCCTGGTACCACGGGGCGATCTTCGACTCGGCGGACGCCGCCGCGTACGCGAACCGGGGCGGCGAGGACGAGCTCGCGAGCGCGCGCCTCGCGCTCGAGGAGCTCACGGCGCTCGGGGTGTCCGAGAAGCGCGCCCGCCGCGTGCACGACCTCGTGGTAGCGCTCCGACGCCACAACACCGACGCGTCCGACTTCGACTGCGCCGTCCTGTGCGACGCCGACCTCGCGATGCTGGCCGCGGAGCCGCAGCGCTACAAGTCCTACCTGCACGACATCCGCGCCGAGTACGCGCACCTGCCCGTCGAGCACTACGTGCGGGCCCGCGTGAACATCGTCCGCAAGCTCCTCGGCCGCACGAGCCTCTTCGTCAGCCCGCTCGGGGCGGCGTGGGAGGAGGCCGCGCGCCAGAACCTCGGCGCCGAGCTGCAGCGGCTCGAGAAGGAGCTCGCGAAGATCGACGCGGCGAACGCGGAGTCGGGCACGGCCTCCTCGGACGGGCACGAGACGGTGGCCGACGAGAACGCCACGGAGCCGGCCGCAGACGCGCAGACCTCGCTCGCCGCTCAGCCGCCCACAGCCCGCCGCTGACGCGCGGCGCCGACGACCTCCGCGACCGGGCACTCGACCGCGCCGACGCCTGCGTAGCGTCCGGACCTCCACGAGCACAGGAGGACGAGATGAGCAGGTACGAGGTCGACAGCGCGCTGGTCGCCCAGGCTGCGGCCGGGGTCCAGGCCCGTACGGCGGCGGTCCGCAGCGAGGTCGCGGCCATGCAGCGCCAGCTCGCCGAGCTGCAGGGCGCCTGGCGCGGCGGTGCCGCCACTGCGTTCGCCGGCGTCATGACCGAGTGGTCCGCGACGCAGGCCCGCGTCGAGCAGTCGCTCGACCACATCACCGCGGCGCTCTCCGCCGCCGCGCGCACGTACTCCGACGCGGAGGACCAGGCGTCGCGGCTGTTCCTCCGCTGACGTCGCGGCGGCTCGCCGGCTGGCACGGCCGCACCGCATGCCGGTCGCGGCGGCGGCGCAGCACGGCGGTCGCGGCGGCGGCGCGGCACGGCGGTCGCGGCGGTCGCGCGGCCGCGCTTCATCGCGGTCGCGGCGGTCGCGCGGCTGCTGACACGGTGGTGGAGCGGCGGGAGGATGCACCGGTGCCTCCCGCCCTCCACCCCCCGGCCCTTCGGCTCCCGCGCATCGCGAACGACACGCTCACGCTGCGCGCGTTCGAGGACCGCGACGCGCCCGCCGTCATGTCAGCGTCCACCGACCCGTTGATCCCCCTGATCACCACCGTGCCGCCCGCGTGCGGCCTGGCCGGAGCGCTCGCGTTCGTCGGCCGGCAGCACGAGCGGGCCGCGACCGGCACCGGGTACTCGCTCGCGATCGCCCTGGCGCGCGACGACCGGGCCGTCGGTCAGATCGGGCTGTGGCCCGGGCAGGACGGGCGCGCGAGCGTCGGCTACTGGGTCGAGCCCGGGAGCCGCGGGCTCGGCGTCGCCACAGGAGCCCTGCGGCTGCTGAGCGCCTGGGGCCTGCAGCTCCCGGGCGTCGAGCGCCTCGAGCTCTACGTCGAGCCGTGGAACGAGGGCTCGTGGCGGGCCGCCGAACGCGCCGGGTACCAGCGCGAGGGACTGCTGCGCAGCTGGCAGACCGTGGGCGACGAGCGCCGGGACATGCTGATGTACTCGCTGCTGCCCACCGACGACGTCTGACATCGGCGCCTGTCCACAGATGGCGGCTGTCCACAGATGTCGGACCGGCCGTGACCGGCTCGCCCCGGTTTCGCTAGGTTCGCGGACATGCCTTCGCCTCGTGCGGCCGACGACGCCCGCCGCCCTGCTCGACGCCGTGACCGGTACCGTCCGGTGCGCGCCGCGGCGGGGGCGGTGGCGGTCCTGGCGGCGCTGCTGACCGGGTGCACCGGCGAGCCGACCGCCGAGCCGAGCCCGACGCGCACCGCGACGGCGAGCCCGACAGCGTCGCCGACACCCACCCCGACCACCACACCTGAGCCGGAGCGGCCTGCGGCGATGGACGACCCGGGCGTCGACGGGGCGGTCGCCGCGGCGACGTACTTCTTGTCCTTGTATCCCTACGTTCACGCCACGGGGGATCTCGCTGCCTGGAAGGCGATGAGCCACCCGGAGTGCGGCTTTTGCGCGAGTGTGACCGAGGGCGTCTCGGCGATGCACGCCCTCGGGAACAAGCAGACCGGGGGCGTCTTCACGGTTCGATCGAGCCAGCCGACGGAAGTGGAGGCAGCAAGATTTTTCGCGGTCGTGCTCGACGTCGAGCAGGCGGAGTCCGTCGAGACTGACGAACGCGGCACAGTCACTTCCACGGTCCCGGGCGGGCGCTACACAATGACGATCCTTGTCATCCGTGAGGGCGACGCCTGGCTCATTCGAGCTAGTGAGGCGAAGAGTGCGTGAGCGGGCGTGGGACACGCTCGGCCGCGCTGGCGTCATTGCAGCAGCAACGCTGCTGACCTGCTGCGTCGGCGTCGCTCCAGCAGCATCGGACGGTAAGCCCGGCGGCGTTGACGGCTATCTGCAAGACGATGTCGCACAGGTATGGAACGAGGCGGCCGAAGACACGATGCGATCGGATCTCGGCGGCGGAGCGAACGACGGCGCCGCTTCCCTCGTGCAGTACCAGCGCGGCCGTCAGTGCAACGTCGGTAACGCCACGCCCATCACCGAGCTGACTGCGCCGTGCCCGGACGCGGACGGATACGTCGACCCACCGCTCTGCGGTGACGGCGTCGCGCACCTCGAAGCACTGTGGCGCAGGAACCGGGACGCTCCGACGAGCATCAGCTGGGAACCGTGGACCTTCGTCGCTCCGGCGATCTGCCCCCAGGACGTGCTCCCGGAGTTCACCGCCGAGGACTTCCGCCGCTTGCCCCTCACCCCGTCCCCGGTCACCCCACAACCCCCGAACCCGCACCTGCTCACCGGACTCGGCCTCGTCGTGCACACCACCGCCGACCCCCAAGACCACCCCACCACCCTCCTGGGCTTCCCCCTCACCGTGCGCGCCACCCCCACCGAGTACACCTGGGACTTCGGCGACGGCACCCGCACCACCACCACCCACCCCGGCACCCCCTACCCGACCGGCCACGACCACCACCCCGGTGACCCCGTCTACCCCCACGGCGTCATCGGCCACCCCTACCCACACCTGGGCACCTACACCCCCACCCTCACCACCACCTGGACCGGCCAGTACCTCCTCGCCGGAACCACCGACTGGCGCCCCATCGACGGCACCGCCACCACCACCACCGCCCTGCCCACCGTCACCATCCACGACGCCACCAGCCACCTCGTCGCCGACAACTGCCACACCAACCCCCACGGCCCCGGCTGCTGACCACGCACGTGAACGACGAACCCGGCCGCCGGTGGGGACGACCGGCGCCGAACGGCGAACGACGCGGCCGCCGGGGGTCCGGCGACCGCGTCCTAGGTCGTGCGCCACGCGACGTGGGTGCTGCGTTGTGCGCCGCGAGTCCCGCGCTGTCCGCACGTGGGCGCCAGACCTCAGAGCGCCAGGATCTCCCGCACCTCCGGGTCCACCTCCGCGAGGCACGCGGCCCGTGCGTCGGCTGCGGTGCGAGCCGCCCGGGCCACCTTCGCCAGAGCGCGGCAGGCGTCGAGCGAGTGCCGGCTGAGGGCGAAGCGAACCCCGGGGACGGCGGCGGGCGACATCGACAGGCTCGTGACGCCCATGCCGGTGAGGACCAGCGCCATGAGCGGGTCGGCCGCCGATTCGCCGCAGACGCCCACGGGCTTCCCGGCGGAGGTGCCTGCCGCGGCGGCGGTCGCCACGAGGTCGAGCACCGCGGGCTGCCACGGGTCGAGCAGGTCGACGAGCTCACCGAGGAGCCGGTCGGTCGCCATCGTGTACTGCGCGAGGTCGTTGGTGCCGATCGAGATGAAGTCGACCTCGGCGAGCAGGTCGGCGGCCCGCAGCGCCGCGGACGGCACCTCGACCATGACCCCGACGGTGCGGACCCCGGCGTCCCGCGCGAGCGCCGCGAACTGGGCTGCCTCCTCGACGGTCGCGACCATGGGCGCCATGACCCACGGCTCGCCGCCGGTGCTCTCGGCCGCGCGCGCGACGGCCCGGAGCTGGGTGAGCAGCAGGTCCTCGGCGGCCCGCACGAGGCGGAAGCCGCGGACACCGAGCGCCGGGTTCTCCTCGCCGTCGCGGGTGACGAACGCGAGCGGCTTGTCGGCGCCCGCGTCGAGCGTGCGGATGACGACCTTGCGGCCCTCGAGCCCTCGCAGCGCCCGGGCGTACTGCTCGGCCTGCTCGTCCTCGGTGGGCGCGGTGGTCCGGCCCAGGTAGAGGACCTCGGTGCGGAACAGCCCGACGCCCTCGACGGCTGCGCCGGTCAGCCGCTCGGCGTCCTCCGCGGTGCCGATGTTGGCGAGGAGCGCGACGCCGTGGCCGTCGGAGGTGCGGCCGGCGTCGGTCGTCTCGGCGAGGGTCGCGAGGCCGCGCCGGCGCACCTCGACCCGGGCGCGGACCTCGTCGTCGGGGTCGACGACGATCGTGCCGGCCGCGGCGTCGACGGCGACGACCGTGCCGTCGGTCAGCGCGGAGGCGCCGACGACCCGCACGACGCACGGGATCCCGAGCTGCCCGGCGATGATCGCGGTGTGCCCGGTCGGGCCGCCGCGCTCGATGACGATCGCGAGCACCTTGTCGAGCTCGAGGGCGGCGGTGTCGGCGGGCGAGAGGTCGTCGGCGACGACGACCGCGGGCTCGGTGAGCGCCGGCACGCCCGGCTCCGGCTGACCGGTGAGCAGCGCGACGACGCGGTCGCGCACGCTGAGCAGGTCCGTGACGCGCTCGGCGAGGTAGCCGCCGGCCTGCGTGAACAGGTCGACGAACTCGGCGACGGCCCGGTCCACGGCGAACGGCGCGGACTGCCCGGCGTCGATCCGGACGGCGACCTGGTCGGTGAGCTCGGTGTCGCGCGCCATCGCGGCCGTCGCGGTGAGGACGTTCGCGACCGTCCCGCTCGACCGCTCGGCGCGGGCCTCGAGCGTGTCGGCGACGGACGCGAACGCCGCGACGACCGACGCCGTCGCGGCCGCACGGTCCTCCTCGGCCGGGGCCGACGCGTCCACCACCGGCGCGGCGTGGGCGCGCGCGACCGGGCCGACCACCGCGCCGCGGCCGACGCCGGCTCCCCGCAGCGTGGTCACTCCGCCACCGCGTCCAGGTCGGAGGCGAGCATCTCCGCGAGCCCGTCGAGCGCCGCGTCGGCGCCCTCGCCCTCGGCGGTCAGCGTGACCTCCTCGCCGAACTTGGCGCCGAGGGTCATGACGCGCAGGATGCTCGACGCGTCGACCGGCGTGCCGCCGTTCTTGGCGATGAGCACCTTGGTGCCCGTCGCGGCGGCGGCGGTCGTGAAGAGCTTCGCGGGCCGCGCATGCAGGCCGACCTTCGATCCGATGGTGACGGTGCGCTGGGACATCGGGAGTTCCTCTCTGGGTGCCGCCGCGACGGTGCGGCGGGCGGGGTAGGGCGAGCGGGGTGCGGCGGGCGGGGTGCGGCACCCGGGGTACGGCGGGCGGGTGCGGCGGACAGGACGCGGGTGTCACAGCTCCTTGAGCGCGACGTCCGGGTGGGGAGACTCGACGACGCGGACCTCGTGGAGGCGCACGTCGGCGGGCGTGGGCACGGCGGTGCCCGGGAGCAGGACGGCGGCGCGCCCCCAGGCGACGGCGGTCGCGAGCCGGGTCGCGGGCTCCTCGTCGACCGCCGCGAGGAAGCCCGCGAGGGTCGCGTCGCCGGCCCCGACCGTCGAGGCGGGCACGAGCGGCGCACCGCCGGCCCACCAGACGGACGTCGCGTCGACGAGCAGCGCCCCGTGCGCCCCGAGGCTCACGAGCACCTGCCGCGTGCCCCGCCCGACGACGGACCGGGCGGCGTCGACCACGTCGCCGACCACCACCATCTCCTGCCCCACGAGCGCGCCGAGCTCCTCGTCGTTGGGCTTGACGACGTCGAGCCCGCCCGACCCGACGGCGGCGACGAGCGGCTCCCCCGACGTGTCGAGCGCGCACGGGACGCCGTGCCGCCCGGCGAGGGCCGCGAGCCGGACGAAGAAGTCCGCCCCCGCGCCGGCGGGCAGGCTCCCGGCGCCCACGACGAGCCGCGCACCGGCGGAGACCTCGGCCTCGACCGCGTCGAGCAGCGCCGTGACGTCGTCGTGTCCGAGCGCCGGCCCGGGGGCGTTGACCTTGGTCGTGACGCCCGTGCGCTCGACGAGCGTGATGTTCGACCGGGTCTCCCCGGTCACCGGCACGGCGTGCGCGGGCACGCCCTGCTCCTCGAGCAGCCGGACCAGGAGCTCGCCGTCGGGGCCGCCGGCCGGGAGGACCGCCCGGGTCGGGTACCCGTGAGCCACGAGCGCCCGCGACACGTTGATGCCCTTGCCGCCCGCGTGCACGTGAGTCTCGTGCGCCCGGTTGACCTCGCCCACCGCGAGGTGGTCCAGGTCCAGCGCACGATCGACGCTGGGGTTGGGGGTGACCGTGACGATCATCGGTGTCTCCTGGTTGCTGTCCGGGTGCGGCGGGTCGGGGCGACGGCCCTCGGTGGCGTCGTGCGCACCACCGAGGGCCGCGCCCTCACTCCTCGTTCACCTGCTGGAGGACGGCGTACAGATCGGCCGCGGTCGGCGCGTCGAGCACGCGCTGGACCTGCTCCGTGTCGGCGAAGACGAGCGCGATCCTCGACAGGATCTCCAGGTGCTCGTCCCCGACCCCGGCGATGCCGACGACGACGCGGACGGGTTCGCCGTCCCACTCGACCGGCTCGTCGTAGCGCACGAGGCACAGCGCCGAGCGCGTGATGGTGCTCTTCGCCTCCTCGGTGCCGTGGGGGATGGCGAGGAAGTTGCCCATGTACGTGGACATGGACCGCTCGCGCTCGAGCATCGCGTCGACGTACGCCGGCTCGACGGCACCGGCCCGGACGAGCACCGCGCCCGCCTCCCGGACGGCGTCGGCCTTGCCGGCGGCGGAGGCCGCGAGGACGACGTCCCCGGGCGCGAGGATCTCGGTCATGCCGTCGCCCCTTCGCTGTCGGTGGAGAGCTCGCGCACGATGTCGTCGTACACGGGGCTCGAGAGGAAGTTCTCGACCGAGAGGTGGCGCGCGGTCGGCGCGTGGCCCCGGGCCCGGTCGGTGAGCTCACGGTGCGTGATCACGAGGTCGGCGGAGTCGTCGAGCTTCGCGACCGCGCGGTTCACCACGGTGACGTCGGTGCGGCCGGCCTTCTTGAGCTTGTCCCGCAGGATGCTCGCTCCCATCGCGGACGAGCCCATGCCCGCGTCGCACGCGAACACGATGGAGCGGACGGGCCGCGCCGCGCCGGTCGCGGTGGCACCGTCGCCGCCGGCGAGCACCTCGAGCGCCTCGAGCGCCGAGCTCGACTTCCCCTTGTTGGCCTCGGTCTGCGCGATCGCGGCCTGCAGGTCCCCGCCGCCGCTCGCCAGGTCCCGCTTGCGCGAGGCCCGCAGGATGATCGCGGCGATGAGGAACGTGACGACGAACGACAGGACGACCGACAGCGTCACGCCGAGGAACGAGCCGCGGGCGGTCGTCGCGTACACGGCGAAGATCGACCCCGGGGCGGCCGGCCCGCGCAGACCGCTGCCGAACGCGGCGTTCGTGGCGACACCGGTCGCACCGCCGGCGATCGCGGCGATGATGAGCGCCGGCTTCATGAGGACGAACGGGAAGTAGACCTCGTGGATGCCGCCGAAGAACTGGATGATGGCGGCACCCGGCGCGCTGCTCCTCGCCATGCCGAGCCCGAAGAACGTGTACGCCATGAGGATCCCGAGCCCGGGGCCGGGGTTGGCCTCGACGAGGAACAGCAGCGACTTCCCGGTCTCCGCGACCTCCTGCGCCCCGAGCGGCACGAGCGCGCCGTTGCCGATGGCGTTGTTGAGGAAGAGCACCTTGGCCGGCTCGACGATGATGCTCATGACGGGCAGCAGGCCGTTGTCGGCGAGCCAGCCCACACCGTCCCCCAGCCACTCGGAGACTCGCGTGATGAGCGGCGCGAACCCGAAGAACGCGACGACCGCCATGGCCGCGCCGGCGATGCCCGCGGCGAACATGTTGACGAGCATCTCGAAGCCGGCCCGGATCTTGCCCTCCCAGAGGGAGTCGATCTTCTTCATGACCCACGCCGAGAGCGGGCCGACGATCATCGCGCCCAGGAACATCGGGATGGTGCTGCCCGTGATCATGCCGATCGCGACGATCGACGCCACGACGGCGCCGCGCTCGCCGTAGACCACCCGGCCGCCGGCGTTCGCGATGAGCAGCGGCAGGAGGTAGGTGATCATCGGCCCGACGAGTCCCACGTACTGGCGGAACGTGGTGCCGTCCTCGGCCTGGGCGAGCGCGGTGGCGGCGCCCTGCCAGCTCATGACGTCGGCGTTGCCGAACCCACCGAGGATCCCGTTGGGCCACCAGCCCACGGCGATGAACAGGGTGGTGATCAGTCCCCAGGCCAGGAAGGCCGGGAGGTTGGGCATGATCATGCTGCTGGCGAAGGCGCCGAACTTCTGGAGCTTGACCTGGATGGCCTTGCCCCGGGTGGCGGTGCCGGCGGCCGGTGCCGTCGTAGCGGACACGGGCTCACACTCCCATCGTGATGGTGCGCGTCCGGGCGTCGGTGCCCGGGGCGGCGCTGATCGTCGTTGACCTTGTCTCGCCCCTGCGCCCGGCCCGCCGCGTGGCGGGCCGGGACCTCACTGGTCGCCGGCCGGAGGGTGGTGGCCGGCGTCGTGCGTCACGGCTCGACCGTGACCTTGATGCCAGCGCCCGACCGCACGATCTCGATGCCCTCGACGATCTGGTCGAGCGGCAGGCGGTGGGTGATGAGATCCGCGACGGGCACGCTGCCGTCGGCGATGTAGGCGAGCGCCTGGCGGTTGTGCGCCGGGCTCGACCCGTTGGCGCCCACGATCGTGAGCTCCTTGTAGTGCACGAGGTTCGAGTCGAGCGTGATCGTCGGCTTGTCCTTGGGCAGCCCGCCGAAGAAGCTGATGCGACCCTGCGGCGCGAGCATGAGCAGCCCCTGCTCCTGCGCGGCGCCCGACGCGGCGGCGGTGATGACGACCGTCGCGCCCTTGCCGTCGAAGAACGCCTTCACGGCCTCGACCGGGTCCTCCTCTGCCGAGCACACGGCCAGGTCGGGCTGGACGACGGCCGACGCGAGGTCGAGCCGCGACCGGCTCAGCTCGACGAGCACGACCCGCTTGGCGCCGCGGGCACGGGCCAGGCGCACGTGCAGGCAGCCGATCGGGCCCGAGCCGACGACGACGACGTCGTCACCCTCGTGCACGTCCACGATCTCCTGGGCGTTGATCGCGCACGCGAACGGCTCCGCGACGCTGGCCTCCGCGAACGAGACGTTCTCGGGGATCCGGTTGAGGCCGTCGACCGCGAGGACCTCCTTGGGGACGATCGTGTACGGGGCGAAGCCGCCCTCGAAGTCGTAGCCCATCGAGACCTGGTTGGGGCAGATCGTCTCGGCGCCCGCGGCGCAGAAGTCGCAGCGGCCGCACGGGATCGCGGCGATGACCTGGACGCGGTCCCCCGGGGCCCAGCCCTCGACGCCGTCGCCGACCTCGACGACCTCGCCCGCGATCTCGTGGCCCATGATGCGCGGCGGCACGATGCGCTGGTGGCCGGCGGTCGAGATCTTGACGTCCGTGCCGCACATCGAGCAGGCGCGTACGCGGAGCTTGACCTCGCCGGGACCGACCTGCGGCTCCGGCGCGTCCTCGAGGCGGACGTCGCCGGGGGCGTAGAAGCGGAAGACGTTCATCGTTCTCCTTCGTGTGACGTCCGCGGACGTCGTGGTGGGGTCGGTCGCCGGGGGCGCCGACGGACCGGCGGCGGCGCTCATGCGCGCACCACCCGGGGTCCGGCGGCCTCGATCTCCTCGGCGAGGTCGGGCTCGAGCTGGGAGTCGGTGATGAGGGTGTCGACGGCGGACAGCGGCGCGACCTGCGCGAAGTCGACGCGGCCGAACTTGGTGTGGTCGGTGAGGACGACGGTGCGGCGCGCGGCAGCGACGAGGGCGCGCTTGACCCGGGCCTCGACGAGGTCGGGGGTCGTGAGGCCGCGCTCCGTCGTGATGCCGTTGGTGCCGAGGAACGCGACGTCCGCGTAGACGTCGGCCATCGCGCTCTCGGCCCAGGGGCCGACGGCGGCGAGGGTGCGCCCGCGGACCGTGCCACCGAGCAGGTGCAGCGTGATGTGGGGGCGGGCCGCGAGCAGCATCGCGACGGGCAGGCTGTGCGTGACGACGGTGAGCTCCCGCTCGGCGGGCAGCATCTCGGCGAGGCGGATGGTCGTGGTGCCGGCGTCGAGGATGATCGAGCCGCCGTCCGGCAGCTCGTCGAGCGCGGCCTTGGCGATGCGCTCCTTCTGGCCGGCCATGCGGGACTCGCGGTCCGCGACGGCGGGCTCGATGCCCAGCCGCTCGACCGGGATGGCCCCGCCGTGCACCCGGCGCAGGAGGCCGCGCCGCTCGAGCGCGGTCAGGTCGCGGCGCACCGTCTCCGGCGTGACGTCCAGCGCGTCCGCGAGGTCCTTGACCTCCGCCCGGCCGTCACGGCGTGCCCAGGCCAGGATCTCCTGCTGACGCTCCGTCGCGTACACGAGTGCCCCTCACAGCGGTGTGCGATGGTCCGTTTCCGCCGGATCCATCTGTGTAAGGGCTTGTCTAGTTCCGTTTGAGCCCGAAGTCAACATCCGATCCACTCCGTTTCGGCTTGGCTCTGCCCGGTTGAGTGGCTCGTGCGTACGTCGGGGCCGTCCCGTCGGGACGAAGGGCCCAGGAGAGGGCTCGCGCCGCGCTACTCCACCGAGCGGCTGCTGCGCCCCGCGCGGCCTCGACGTCCGAGGCGCCGACGTAGGCTCGGACGCGTGACCGTGCTCCTCGACCCGCCCCTGTGGCCGCAGCACGGCCGTCTCTGGTCGCACCTCGTGAGCGACGTCTCGCTCGACGAGCTCCACGCGTTCGCCGAGCGCGCCGGCATCCCCCGCCGCGCGTTCGACCGCGACCACTACGACGTCCCCGACGAGCGCCACGACGAGCTCGTCCGGCTCGGCGCCGAGCCCGTCGACGCCCGCGACCTCGTCCGGCGGCTGCGCGCGTCGGGCCTGCGCGTCACCGCACGCGAGCGCCGCGCCTGACCGACAGGACCCGCGTCGGTCGTGCGGCCGACGCGGTCCGGTGGCGACGCGCCACGGCGTGCCGATGAGTCACGAGAGCACGCCGTGTCCTCGGTCACGACGGCGAACCGCACGAACAGCACAGGTGCAGCCGCGACCCTCGCCAGACGACACGAGTGGCGAGATGGTGAGAGGACGTGGGTCGTCCCGCAACCCGAGCGGACGGCCGACTCGGTCGAGGAGGATCGACGTGTCAGGAAACAGAGCTGTCGCGTACAAGGGCCCGGGCAAGGTCGAGGTCATCGACATCGACTACCCGACGTTCGAGCTGAAGGACGGACCCGGCGTGAACCCCGCCAACGTCGGGCGCGAGGTGCACCACGGCGCGATCCTGAAGACGGTCGCCACCAACATCTGCGGCTCGGACCAGCACATGGTCCGCGGTCGTACCACCGCGCCGGCGAACCTCGTCCTCGGCCACGAGATCACCGGTGAGGTGGTCGAGGTGGGCCGCGACGTGGAGTTCGTCAAGGTGGGCGACCTCGTGTCGGTGCCCTTCAACATCGCGTGCGGACGCTGTCGCAACTGCAAGGAGCGCAAGACGGGCATCTGTCTCAACGTCAACCCCGACCGCCCGGGCAGCGCCTACGGCTACGTGGACATGGGTGGGTGGGTGGGGGGTCAGGCCGAGTACGTGCTCGTGCCCTACGCGGACTGGAACCTGCTGACGTTCCCCGACAAGGACCGGGCGATGGAGAAGATCCTCGACCTGGCCATGCTGTCGGACATCTTCCCCACGGGCTTCCACGGTGCGGTCACCGCTGGCGTGGGGGTCGGCGCGACCGTCTACGTGGCCGGGGCCGGACCGGTCGGCCTCGCGGCCGCCACCGGTGCCCAGCTGCTGGGTGCGGCGGTCGTCATCGTCGGCGACATGGTCGAGGACCGGCTCGCTCAGGCACGGAGCTTCGGCTGCGAGACGATCGACGTCTCGAAGGGTGACCCCGCGGAGCAGATCGAGCAGATCCTCGGTGTGCCCGAGGTGGACTGCGGTGTGGACGCCGTCGGCTTCGAGGCCCGCGGTCACGGCCAGGACGCGAGCCACGAGGCACCCGCCACGGTGCTCAACTCACTCATGGACATCACCAAGGCGGGCGGGGCGCTCGGCATCCCCGGCCTGTACGTGACAGGCGACCCGGGTGGTATCGACGAGGCTGCGCAGAAGGGTTCGCTCTCCCTCAGCCTGGGGACGGGCTGGGCCAAGTCGCTGTCCTTCACCACCGGCCAGTGCCCGGTGATGAAGTACAACCGTGACCTGATGAACGCGATCCTGCACGACCGGGTGAGCATCGCGAAGAACGTCAACGCCACGCCGATCACGCTCGAGACGGCCCCGCAGGGCTACGCCGAGTTCGACGCGGGTGCGGCTCAGAAGTACGTGCTCGACCCGAACGGGTACCTCGGCGCGGCGTGACGCCCACGCAGCGAGCCCGGGCCACGCGCGGGTCCGGGCTCGCTGTCCGTCACGCCGTCACGCCGCCGCGCGTTCCAGCCGGATGACGATGCTCTTGCTCGTGGGGGTGTTGGAGTCGTCGGCGGTGGAGTCGAGCGGGACCAGCACGTTGGTCTCGGGGAAGTACGACGCCGCACACCCCTTCGCGGTGTCGTACGCGACGACGCGGAAGCCCTCGGCCCGCCGCTCCACCCCGTCGGTGAACTCGGAGACGAGGTCCACCACGTCGCCGTCGGCGAACCCGAGCTCGAGGAGGTCCCCCGCGTTGACCATGACGACACGGCGCCCGCCGGAGATGCCGCGGTAGCGGTCGTCCGGGCCGTAGACCGTGGTGTTGTACTGGTCGTGCGACCGCATGGTCTGCAGGAGCAGACGACCGGGCGGCACGGTCGGCCACCACAGCGGGGTCCGGGTGAAGTGCGCCTTGGTGCTGGTCGTCTCGAAGGTCCGGACGTCGTGCGGCCCGTGCGGCAGCCGGAAGCCCCCGGGCGCGTCGATCCGCCGCTCGTAGTCGACGAACCCGGGCACGACGGCCTCGATGTGCCGGCGGATCACCCGGTAGTCGTCCTCCATCGCCTGCCAGTCCGCCTGCGGGCTGCCGGGGCGTGCCCGGCCCTGCTCGTCGTGGAAGACCGCCCGGGCGAGCCGGCACACGATCGCGATCTCGGAGAGCAGATCCGGCGCGGGAGGCGGGAGGTGCCCCGACGAGGCGTGGACCATCGACATGGAGTCCTCGACCGTGACCCGCTGCCGGCCGGTCCGCTGCGCGTCGAGGTCCGAGCGTCCGAGGGTCGGCAGGATGATCGCGGTGCGCCCCGGCGCGAGATGGGAGTGGTTGAGCTTGGTGCTGACCTGCACGGTCATGGCGCAGGAGCGCAGCGCCGCCTCGGTCACGGCCGTGTCCGGCGCGGCCTTGAGGAAGTTGCCGCCCATCCCCATGAAGAAGCGCACCCGTCCGTCCCTCATGGCACGGATGGTGTTGACGGTGTCATGTCCCGCCTCGCGGGGGCTCGCGAACGAGAACTCCGCCTCCAGCCGGTCGAGGAACGGCTGCGGCATCTTCTCGAAGATGCCCATCGTCCGGTCGCCCTGGACGTTGGAGTGCCCGCGCACGGGCAGCAGCCCCGCCCCGGGCTTCCCGAGGTTCCCCTGCAGCAGGACGAGGTTGACGATCTCCTTGATCGTCGCGACGGCGTGCTTGTGCTGGGTCAGACCCATGGCCCACGCGACGACTGTGCGGTCCGAGTCGAGCAGCAGCTCACCCACCTCGCGGAGGGCGGTCTCGGTGAGTCCCGTCGCCTCCTCGATGTCGCTCCACGGGGTGGCCCGCACCCCGTCGAGGTACTCCTCAAGGCCGGCGGTGTGCCGCTCGAGGAAGGCATGGTCGAGCACGCTGGTCATCCCGATGGTCCGCCGCCCGGCCTCCTCGGCCTCCAGGAGAAGCTTTCCCAGCCCTTGGAAGACGCCGAGGTCGCCGCCGAGGCGGACCTGCAGGTGGACGTCGGCGATGCGCGTCCCGCGTCCGACCATGCCGTGCACCGTCTGCGGGTTGCGGTAGCGGGTGAGTCCCGCCTCGGGCAGCGGGTTCACCGCCACGATCACGGCTCCCTGCTGCTTGGCCTTCTCGAGCGAGGTGAGCATCCGCGGGTGGTTGGTGCCGGGGTTCTGCCCCGCGATGATGATGAGCTTGGCGGTCTCGACGTCGTGCAGCGTCACGGACCCCTTGCCGATGCCGATCGTCGTGCCGAGCGCCTCGCCGGACGACTCGTGGCACATGTTGGAGCAGTCCGGCAGGTTGTTCGTCCCCAGTCCTCGCACCATGAGCTGGTAGAGGAAGGCGGCCTCGTTCGACGTGCGGCCGGACGTGTAGAAGGCAGCCTGGTCGGGGCTGTCGAGCCCGTGCAGCTCGCGGGCGATGCGCTCGAACGCCGCCTCCCACGAGATCGGGCTGTAGTGGCTCGCCCCGTCCTCACGGATCATGGGAGTCGTCAGGCGTCCCTGCCGGTTGAGCCAGTAGTCGTCGCGGGCAGCGAGGTCGTCGATCGAGTGCTCGGCGAAGAGCTCGGGCCGGACGCGCTTGCGGGTCGCCTCGGAGGCGAGGGCCTTGGCGCCGTTCTCGCAGAACTCGGCGTGGCTGCGGTCCGGGGCGTTCGGGTCGGGCCAGGCACAGCTCATGCAGTCGAAGCCGCCGGGCTGGTTCATCCTCAGCAGACCGCTGGCGGAGCGCACCGGGCCCATCTCCCGGACGGCGTGCCGCATGGCCGTCGTCACGCCGGGCAGCCCCGCGGCCGTGCGCTTGGGCGGGCTCACCTTCACCGCCGGCTGGTCGATGTCGTCCGAGGGCGTCGTTGCCATCTCGTCATGCTACGACCGGGGCTGGGGAGTCCGGTGCCAGGCCTGCGCGTCGGGCCGACGCGCGAGAGGGTGTGGCCATGCGGCTGACCAAGCGGTGGCGGGTGCAGCGGATGACGGCCTCGGGGCTGGTGCGCGAGCGTGCGGACGAGCTCGCAGGTGAGGAGCCGCTCGAGGTCCGCATCCACGGCACCCCGTTCACGATCACGATGCGCACGCCCGGCAACGACGTCGACCTCGTCGCCGGCTTCCTCGTCTCCGAGGGGGTGGTCCGCTCCGAGAGGGACATCGCGACGATCAGCCACCGCGGAGGCATCGGTGCCACGGGCGAACGGGACTACAACGTCGTGGACGTGCGCCTCGCCGCCGGCGTCGACCTCCCCGACACCTCGCTGCAGCGGCACGTGTACACGTCGAGCAGCTGCGGCGTGTGCGGCACCGCCTCGATCGAGGCCGTGCGCAAGGTGAGCGCGTTCGACGTGCCCGGCGACGGGGCCACCGTGCGGCTGGACCATCTCCTGGCCCTCCCGGAGCGGCTGCGGGCGCAGCAGGCGGTGTTCGGCCGGACCGGTGGGGTGCACGCTGCGGCGTTGTTCGTCCCGGTCGGTGGCCCCACCGACCGGTCGGAACCCCGGCTCGCCTGCGTGCGGGAGGACGTCGGCCGGCACAACGCCGTGGACAAGGTGATCGGGTGGGCCCTCCGAGGCGGCCTGCTCCCCCTGCGCGGCGCCGTCCTCCAGGTGTCGGGGCGGGCGTCGTTCGAGCTGGTCCAGAAGGCCGCGATGGCCGGTGTCCCGGTCCTCTCGGCGGTCTCGGCGCCCTCAGCGCTCGCTGTCGAGCTCGCCGAGGAGCTCGGGCTCACCGTCGTGGCCTTCAACCGCGGCGAGACGCTCAACGCGTACACGCACACGTATCGCCTCCAACCTGCTCCGACGGCTCCGGGACTCTGACGGCGGGGCCTCGGGGAGCCGTTGCTCGGTGCCGTGATCGGCGCGGGCGACCCTCCCGACGACCGTGCGAGATCCGTCCGGCGCGGGCCGCCGGCTCAGCGCACGGCCACCGCGGGCCCGGCCGCGGGCGTCCCGCTCCTGAGGTAGGCCGGCCAGCTCGCGTGCACGGTGATGTCGTCGCCGGCGGCGGCGGCGTCGAGCGCGCACCCGAAGCCGACGACCCACGTGCCGTCGGCGAGCTCGACGGGCCCCAGGAGCATCGGGGCGGGCAGCGTCGCGAGCAGGCGCCCGAGGCCGGCGAGCGAGACGAGCCACGCCTCCCCGGCGATCGACGCGCCCTCGCCGGGCCCCGCGCGGACGAGCCCGGGCTTGGGCGGGGTCGTCCCGAGCGCCGTGAGGCGGTACGCGTCCGACGTCGCGACGGTCCGCACGAAGCGGGCGCCGAGGTCGTGGAGCTGGCCGTTGAGCGGCTGGCCGCGCAGGTGGGCCCCGAAGACCGCGATCTCGACGCCGCCGTCCACCACGAGCGCACCGCCGGTACCGCCCGACGACACGACCGTCGGGCGGGCCGTCGCATCCCGCTCCTGCACGTCGCGGAGCCGCGCCGCGAGGTCGAGCGCGAGCTGGTCGTCGAAGGCGCGAGCGAGCACGGTGACGCCGAACGGTCCGCCGTCTGCCTCCCCGGCGGGGACGGCGACCGCCGCGAGGTCCAGGAGGTTGACGAAGTTCGTGTACGTGCCGAGGCGCCGGTTGATCGCGACGGGGTCGGCCTGCACCGCGGCGATCGTCGGGTGCTCGGTCGTCGTGGGCAGGAGCAGCAGGTCGGCGCCGGCGAGCGTGCGGAGCGCGTCGGCGCGCGCCCGGTCGAGGGCCTCGCGGTCCTGCACGTACGCGGCGGCGGTCACGTCCCGCCCACCGAGCACGATGCCCGCGACGACCGGGTCGACGCCCGCGTCACCGGCCGCGTGCGCGTGCGCGAGGAACTCGCCGACGGCGGCGTACCGCTCCGCGACGATCGCGCCGTCGTACAGCAGCCGCGCCGCCTCGAGCATCGGCGAGACGTCGACCTCCACGACCCGCGCGCCCGTGCGCCCGACGGCGTCCACCGCGTCCGCGAACGCCGCGCGCCAGCCCGCGGACAGCGGCGCGAGGTCGGCCGCGCGCGGGACCGCCACCACGGGGTCGGGCCGCAGCCCGAGCCGGACGTCGGGCGGCCACACGCGGCCGGTGGGGTCGGCGGCGTCGGGCCCGGTCATGAGGCGCGTGGCGAGCACGCCCAGGTCGAGGTCCCGCGTGAACGTGGTCACGACGTCGTAGGAGCGGCACGCGGGCACCACGCCGGGGGTCGGGACCAGCCCGAGCGTCGTCTTGATGCCGACGATCCCGTGGAACGCCGCGGGGACGCGCCCCGAGCCGGCCGTGTCTGTGCCGATGCCGACGTCCGCGATCCCGAGCGCCACCGCGACCGCCGACCCCGAGCTCGACCCGCCCGAGACCCGCTCGGGCAGCGTCGCGTGCCGGACCGCGCCGTACGGCGAGCGGGTCCCGACGAGCCCGGTCGCGAACTGGTCGAGGTTCGTCTTGCCGAGCACGACGGCGCCCGCGTCGACGAGCCGCTGGACGGCGGGGGCGGTCCGCGTCGCGGGCGTGACGCCGTACGACGGGCAGCCCGCGGTCGTCGGGAAGCCCGCGACGTCGACGTTGTCCTTGACCGCGAGCGTCGTCCCGGCGAGCGGGAGGTCCTCGCCCGCGGCGACCCGGGCGTCGACGTCCGCCGCCGCCGCGAGCGCCTCCGGCTCGGGCCGCACCGCGATCCACACCTCGGGACGGTCCACCTCGGCGATCCGGCGGTAGGCCGCCCGGACCCGCTCGACGGCGCTCATGCCCCCACCTCCACGACGACGAGCGGCGCACCGGGAGCCACGTGCTGACCCGGTTCGACGAGCACCTGCCGGACGCGCCCGTCCGCCGGGGCGTCGACCGCGAGCTCGAGCTTCATGGCCTCGAGCGCGACCAGCGGGTCGCCCGCGCGGACCTGCTCGCCCTCGCGCACCTCGACGCGCCACACGCTGCCGACCATGGGGGCCTCGACGAGCACGCAGCCCGGCGGCACCTCGACCGCCGGGCCGCCCGCCGCGCCACCCGGTGCGTGCGCTCCCCCGGCCGCGTCGTCGTCCGCGGGCTCCTCGACCGCGAACTCCCCCGCGGCCTCCCACGCGGCGCGCTCGGCGGCGAACGCCTCGGCCTGCCGGGACTGGAACGCGGCGATGGCGTCGTGCTCGGACGCGAGCATCGCGAGGTGCTCGGCGTAGGAGAACGTGCCGTGCTCGACCTCGACGTCGAGCCGCCCGGCGGCGAACGCGGCGCGCTGCTCGACGAGCTCCTCCGCGCTCACCGGGTGCCACACGATGCGGTCGAAGAACCGCAGCAGCCACGGGGTGCCCGGCTCGAAGACCCCGCGCTGGCGGTGCCCGGACCAGATCGGCACGGTCCGCCCCACGAGCTGGTAGCCGCCCGGGGAGTCCATGCCGTAGACGCACAGGTACGTGCCGCCGAGCCCGACGGTGTCCGCCGCGGTCCACGTGCGCGCCGGGTTGTACTTGGTGGTCAGGAGCCGGTGCCGCGGGTCGAGCGGCACGGCGAGCGGCGCCCCGAGGTACACGTCGCCGAGCCCGAGGACGAGGTACTCGGCGTCGAACATCGTGGCGTGCACGTCGTCGGTCGAGTCGAGGCCGTTGACGCGGCGGATGAACTCGATGTTCGAGGGCAGCCACGGCGCCTCGGCGCGGACCCCCGCGGCGTAGCGGGACGTGGCCTCGGCGATGCACGGGTCGTCGAACGACATCGGCAGGTGGATGCGCCGGCTGGGGACGACGAGGTCCGCCGTGGGCGGCAGCGTCGCCTCGAGCTCGGCCAGCACGGCGACGAGCGCACGGACGCCGAGCACGTCCGGGTCGACGTGGACGTGCAGGCTGCGGACCCCGGGCGTGACGTCCACGACGCCGGCGAGCCCGGCGTCGGTGCGCGCCCGGAGCGCCTCGCCGAGCGCGTGCACCCGCAGCCGCAGCCCCAGGTCGAGCGTCATGGGGCCGTACTCGACGAGCACGTTGTCGTCGGCGCCGCGCAGGTAGACGACCTCGGGGCGGCCGAGCGGGTCAACCGGGTCGGCGGGGATGCGGTGCAGCACGCCGTCGTCGCCGTCGGGCCCGGTGGCCAGCGCGACGCCGGCGGCCGCGGTTCCCGGTCCGTCGGGCGCCGCGCCCGCCTCCGCGCCGATGCGGTCGAGCCCGCGCAGCGCGTCCGACCCCCGCAGCGCGTCCGCGGTCGCCTCGGGCACCGGCACGAGCCGCACGGTGTCGCCGGGCCGGATCTGGCCCATCTTCCAGCGGTGCCCCGCGACCACGGTCACCGGGCACGCGAAGCCGCCGAGGCTCGGCCCGTCGGGCCCGAGCAGGATCGGGGTGTCGCCGCTGACGTTGAGCGCGCCGACCGAGTACGGGTTGTCGTGCAGGTTCGACGGGTGCAGGCCGGCCTCGCCGCCGTCGGGCCGCGCCCACTGCGGCTTCGGCCCGGTGAGCCGGATGCCGGTGCGGTTCGCGTGCGTCTGCACGTGCCAGGTCGCGGCGTAGAGCATCGCCATGTCCTCGGGCGTGAAGTACGACGGCGCGGGCTGCGGGCCCTCCTGCACCGCGACGTGCCACTCGTGCACGAGCTCGGGCCGCAGCTCCTCGGCGACGGGGACCGCAGGCGGCGCCTCGTCGGCCGCGGGGGCGGGGACCAGGACGTCGCCGACGACGAGAGCGCGCCCGGTGTACCCGCCGAACCCGCCGAGCGAGAACGTCGACGCCGACCCCAGGTACAGCGGCACGTCGAGGCCGCCGCGCAGCAGCACGTACGTCCGCAGGCCCGCGCCGTGCGGCGCGCCGACGTCGAGCACCGCGCCCGCCGGGACGGTCACGGGCTCCCACTGCGGGACGGGCTCGCCGTCGACCGTGACCGGCGCCCGCGCGCCGGTCACGCACACGACCGCCTCGTGGCTGAACCGCAGGCGCGGGCCCACGAGCGTGCACTCGAGCCCCGGCGCGCCCTCGGGGTTGCCGAGCGCGCGGTTGCCGAGCCGGAACGACAGGTCGTCCATCGGGCCCGACGGCGAGATGCCGACGTCCCAGTGCCCGAGCCGCCCGGGCCAGTCCTGCACCGTGGTCATGACCCCGCCGCGCAGGACCTCGACGTGCGGCTCGTCGTCCGTGACGCCCCCGAGGGTCGCGGTCGTGTGCGTCGCCGCGACGACCTCGGGGACGGCGACGGCGGCCCGCAGCAGCGGCAGGTTCGTCTGCACGCCGGTCACGCGGGTCCCGGCGAGCGCGTCGGTGGCGGCCGCGAGCGCGGCGGCCCGGTCGGCGCCGTGCACGACGACCTTGGCGAGCATCGGGTCGTAATGGGTCGTGACCTCCTGACCGGTCTCGGCCCACGCGTCGACGCGCACGCCCTCGGGGTACCGGACGTCGGTGAGCAGCCCGGCGCTGGGCCGGTAGTCGTGCCGCGGGTCCTCGGCGTACACCCGTGCCTCGACGGCGTGCCCGCGCAGCGCCGGGCCCGAGTCCGGCAGCGCGGCGAGCTCGTCGCGCAGGTCGGCGTCGCCCTGCGCGAGCCGCAGCATCCACGCGACGAGGTCGACGCCGGTGACCTCCTCCGTCACGGGGTGCTCGACCTGGAGGCGCGTGTTGACCTCGAGGAACGACACCTCGGCCCGGTCGACGTCGTAGACGTACTCGACGGTGCCGGCGGAGCGGTACGCGACCGACGCGGTGAGCGCGCGCGCCGAGGCCTGCATCCGCTCCCGGACGTCGTCGGGCAGGTTCGGGGCCGGGGCCTCCTCGAGCACCTTCTGGTTGCGGCGCTGCAGCGAGCAGTCGCGGTCCCCGAGGCTCACGACGCGCCCCTCGCCGTCGCCGAACACCTGGACCTCGAGGTGCCGGGCCCGCGCGACGAACCGCTCGAGGAAGACCCCGGCGCTGCCGAAGTTGGCGGCCGCGATGCGCTGCACCTTCTCGTACGCGCCCGCGAGCTCGGTCGCGTCGGCGCACGCCTGCATCCCGATCCCGCCACCGCCGCCCACGGCCTTGAGCATCACCGGGTACCCGACGGCGTCGGCCGCGGCGAGCGCGTCGGGGAGCGAGTCGAGCAGCCCGCTGCCGGGCACGAGCGGGACGCCGGCCGCCTCGGCCGCGACGCGCGCGCGGTGCTTGTCGCCGAAGACGTGCAGGTGCGCGGGGGTCGGGCCCACGAAAGCGAGCCCGGCCGCCTCGACCTCGGCGGCGAAGACCTCGTTCTCGGAGAGGAACCCGTAGCCGGGGTGGATCGCGCCGGCGCCGGTCGTCATCGCGGCGTCGAGCACGAGCTCGGAGCGCAGGTAGCTCTCGGCCGCGGGGGCGGGCCCGAGGCGCACCGCGACGTCGGCCATCCGGACGTGCGGGGCCGCGGCGTCGGCGTCCGAGTAGACCGCGACGGTCTTGAGGCCCAGGTCTGCGGCGGTGCGCAGGATCCGGCAGGCGATCTCGCCTCGGTTGGCGACGAGCAGCGTCTCGAACACGGGGGCTCCCACGGGCGTGAGGGGCGGTCGGACGGCGGGTGCCGCTCCGCCGCCGAGCCGTCCGGCCCGGGTCGTCGTGGCGCTCCACCGCCGGATGCGGGGGTGTATACACCTCCGTATCCGCCCTCGAACCGTAGGGAGACGGTGTTTCCCGCAGCGGGTGCGGGCGTAAACGCTGAGTTACGCGGGCGTCAGCCCGCGAGCGCCATCCGGGTCATCGCGCCCGTGGCGCGCTCCATGACGACCTCGAGCGACTCCCCCACGTGCCTGTGCAGCGCCGTGAGCGCCGCGGCGAGGTCGCGCGCGAGCACGAGGTCGAGGATCTCGATGTGCTCGTCGATCGTCGTGACGATGCGGCCGGTCTCCACGAAGTCGTGCATGCGGACCGCGCGGATCTTCTGGTTGACGGTCACCAGCGCGTCGGTGAGCTGGGCGTTGCCCGACGAGCGGGACAGCGCGAGGTGGAAGCCCTCGTCGAGCAGCACGAACGCCGGGTCGGGCTCGGGCGGGGTGTCGCGCAGCTCCTGCCAACGGGTCAGCTCGGCCCGGACCTGGTCCTCGTCGTGCCGCACGCCCGGGTTCTCGATGGCCCGCGCGATGCCGCGCAGCTCGAGCGTGATGCGCAGCTCGTAGAGGTTGCGCAGGTCCTCGAGGCTCGGCACGACGACCGCGTAGCCGTAGTCGGTGCGCTCGACGAGCCCGTCGGACAGGAGGCGGGACAGCGCCTCGCGGACCGGCGTGCGCGAGACCTCGAACGCCTTGCCGAGCTTGGGCTCGGTGAGGCGCTCGCGCGGCGACACCCGGCCGTTGAGGATGTCGTCGCGCAGGCGCTCGTAGACCACGTCGCGCAGCGACCGCGACGTGCTCGCCGACCCCGTCGCGGTGCCCGCGTCCACCTCAGCGCTCATACCCACGGAGCGTATCCCTCCGGGTGGCGCGTCCCGGGCGGCAGCGTCCGCACCGGACCGCGCCCGGCGCGCGCCGTCAGAGCGCCATCGCGGCACGGACCTGCGCCTCCTGCTCGATCCCGCCCTCGCCGGACGCGACGACCCGCCCGGACTCGAGCACCGCGTAGTGCGACGCCGCCCCGAGGGCGAACCCGACGTGCTGCTCGACGAGCAGCACCGCGAGCCCGCCCGCGGCGGTGAGCGCGAGCACCGCGTCCTCGATCTCGGCGACGACCGACGGCTGGATGCCCTCGGTCGGCTCGTCGAGGACCAGCACCTTCGGGCCCGTGATGAGGGCGCGCGCGATCGCGAGCTGCTGGCGCTGGCCGCCCGAGAGCAGCCCGGCGCGCCGGCCGAGCAGCCCGCGCAGCGCCGGGAACAGGTCGAGCGCCTCGTCGGTACGCCGCGCGCCCGCGGAGCCCTGGCCGTCGGCGACGAGCTGGAGGTTCTCCCGCGCGGTGAGCTGCCCGAACGACTGCTGCCCCTGCGGCACGTACGCGAGCCCGCGCCGCACCCGCTCGTGCGGGCGCAGCCGGGTGATGTCCTCCCCCGCGAGCCGGACGGCCCCCGACCGGACCTTGAGCAGCCCGACCGCGGCGCGCAGCAGCGTCGTCTTCCCCGCGCCGTTGTGGCCCATCACGGCGGCGATCCCGCCGTCGGGCACCCGCACGTCGACGCCGTGGACCACGGACGTGCGCCCGTACCCGACGTGCACGCCCTCGAGCTCGAGCATCACCGCTCCTTCCGTCCGCTGCCCAGGTACACCTCGACGACGCGCGGGTCCGCCTGGACCTGCGCGACCGTCCCCTCGCTCAGCACGCGTCCCTGGTGCAGCACCGTGACCGACGACGCGAACGAGCGCAGGAACTCCATGTCGTGCTCGACGACCACGACCGTGCGCTGCGCCCCGATCCGCTGCAGCAGGAGCCCGGTCTGCTCCCGCTCGGCGTGGCTCATCCCGGCGACGGGCTCGTCGAGCAGCAGCAGCCGCGAGTCCTGCACCAGGAGCATCCCGATCTCGAGCCACTGCTTCTGCCCGTGCGCGAGCACACCCGCGGGCGCGTCGCGCAGCGCGGTCAGCCCGACGGTCTCCAGCGCCTGCTCGACGACCTCGGGGACGACCGACCGGCGCCGCAGCAGGGCGCGGGCCCCCCGGCGGGACCCGACAGCGATGTCGAGGTTCTGCAGCACGCTGAGCTCGTCGAACACGCTCGCGGTCTGGAACGTGCGCCCGACGCCGGCCCGGGCGACCCGGTGGGACGCCCTGCCGAGCAGCTCGACGCCGCCGAACCGCACCGACCCGGTCGCCCGCGCGAGGCCGGTGATCGCGTCGACGATCGTCGTCTTGCCGGCGCCGTTCGGGCCGATGAGGAAGCGCAGGTCGCCCTGCGTGACGGTGAGGTCGACGCCGTCGACGGCCACGAAGCCGTCGAACTCGACGCGCAGGCCGCGGACCTCGAGGTAGTCGTGCCGGAACCGGTCGTCAGGCCCGGCGAGCACCTGCTCGAGCGCGTCGGGGTCGAGCACCTGCTCCGGCTGGGGGATGTCGGTCATGGGGTGCTCCCGGACGTGACGGTCTCGGACGTCGTGGTGGGGGTCGGCGCCGCCGGTGCCGGGACCTCGTCGGGCACGTCGTCCCGCCCGGCCCGGCCGGCACGCCACCGCCGCCACACGCCCCCGAGCGACGCGAGGCCGCCCGGCAGGAACGCGACGACGAGGATGAACAGGGCCCCCTGGAAGTAGGTCCAGAAGGACGGGAACTGCTCGGACAGCGACGTCTGCGCCCAGGACACGGCGAGCGCCCCGAGCACCGGCCCGAGCAGCGTCGCGCGCCCGCCGATCGCCACGCCGACGAGGAACCCGATCGACGGCACGACGCCGACGTCCGCGGGCGAGATGATCCCCACGATCGGCACGAACAGCGCGCCGCCGATCCCGGCGAACGCCGCCGCGACCGCGTACGCGACGACCTTGACGACCGCCGGGTCGTACCCGAGGAACCGGACGCGGTTCTCCTGGTCGCGCACCGCCACGAGCAGCTCCCCGAAGCGCGAGCGCATCAGGAGCCGCACGATCGCGACCATCGCGAGCAGCGTCCCGGCGGCGATGAGGTAGAGCATCTCCTTGTTGACCGGGTCCGCGAGGTCGTAGCCGAAGAACGACCGGAAGCCGTTGAGCCCGTTCGTGCCGCCGGTGACCTTCTGCTGCCCGACGAGCAGGATGGCGAACGCCGCCGCGAGCGCCTGCGACAGGATCGCGAAGTACGCCCCGCGCACCCGCCGCGTGAAGACCGCGAACCCGAGCACCGAGGCCAGCGCGACCGGGACCAGCACGATCGCGACGACCGTCACGACAGGGCTGCGGAACGGCTCCCACCAGCCCGGCACGGTCCCGTCGCCGTACAGCAGCATGAAGTCGGGCACGCCGCCCGGCCCGGCGTCGGCGAGCTTGAGGTGCATCGCCATGAGGTAGCCGCCGAGCCCGAAGTACACGCCCTGGCCCAGCGTGAGCATCCCGCCGCGGCCCCACGCGAGCCCGATGCCGACCGCGACCATCGCGAGGCAGCAGAACTTCGCGAGCAGCCCGAGCCGGAAGTCCGACAGCAGCGCAGGGGCGACGCCGAACAGCGCGACGGCGGCGACGGCGAACCCGGCGAGCGTGCGCACGCGCTCACCGGTGAGGAACCGGGCGGCGCCCGAGGGGCGCGAGGCCCGGGCTGCACCCGGCTGCGCGTCGGCGCGCGTCACGCGAGGCTCCGCGTGCGCAGCGACACGAGCCCCTGCGGCCGCACCTGCAGGAACGCGACGATCACCACGAACAGCAGCACCTTCGCGATGCTGGCCGTGGTCGAGTACTCGAACGTGGCCTGCAGCATGCCGAGCGAGAGCGCCGCGATCACGGTGCCCTTGAGCTGCCCGATGCCGCCCACGACGACGACGAGGAACGCGTCGACGATGTAGCTCGTGCCGAGCGTCGGGCCGATGGACCCGAGCAGCGTGAGCGCGACGCCCGCGACCCCGGCGATCCCCGAGCCGACGAAGAACGTGAGCCGGTCGGTCGCGCGCGTCGAGATCCCCGACGTCTCCGCGAGGTCGCGGTTCTGCACGGTCGCGCGGATCCGGCGGCCGAGCGGCGTGAACCTCAGGAGGAGCGCGAGCGCCGTGATGCACACGACCGCGAGGAGCAGGATGAACAGCCGCGTCTTCGGGACCCCGAGCCCGAACAGCTCGACCGCCCCGGACAGCCACGCCGGCGCCCGCACGTCGACGTTCGGTGCGCCGAAGACGTCGCGCGCCGCCTGCTGGAGCACGAGCGCGACGCCCCAGGTCACGAGCAGCGTGTCGAGCGGCCGGCGGTACATCCGCGAGATCAGCGTGACCTCGAGCACGAGCCCGAGCAGCCCGCCCACGAGGAAGCCGACGACGAGCGAGACGAGCAGCGAGACCCCCGCGTCGGCGATCACGCCCTGCACGACGTACGCCGTGTAGGCGCCCGCCATCATGAACTCCCCGTGCGCCATGTTGATGACGCCCATCTGACCGAACGTGAGCGCGAGCCCGAGCGCCGCGAGCAGCAGCACCGACCCGAGGCTCAGCCCGGCGAAGAGCTGCGAGAACAGGGCATCCATCCCGGCCCCCTTTCCGTGCGGCCCCGCGGGCGGCCGGCGCTCCGACTCCGGAGCGCCGGCCACCGTGCGGGGCGGGCTGGTCGTGCCGCGTCGTCCGCCTCCGGCGGTGACGCGGCCCGCTGATCAGGTCAGGACAGGCCTTCGGCCCAGTCGTAGCCCTCGAGGAACGGGTCGGGCTCGATCGCCTCGTCCGAGCTCCACTCGGTGTAGATGAGGCCGTCGGCGCCGATCTTGCCGATGAGGGCCGTCTTGGCGATGTGGTGGTTCTCGCCGTTCACCGTCACGGTGCCCTCGGGCGCCTCGAACGAGACGCCGTCGGCCGCGTCCTGCACGTCCGCGACGTCGAACGACTCGGCCTTCTCGACCATGCCCTTCCACAGGTAGAGCGACGTGTACGCGGCCTCCATCGGGTCGGACGTCACGCGGTCCTCGCCGTACTTCGCCTTGAACGCCTCGACGAACGTCGTGTTCGCGGGGCTCTCGACCGTCTGGTAGTAGTTCCACGCGGTGAGCTGGCCCTCGATGTTCTCGACGCCGATGCCGCCGACCTCCTCCTCGGCGATCGACACCGAGACGACCGGCGTGGTGTCGACGCCGAGCCCGACGTTCTTGTACTCCTTGAAGAACGCCACGTTGGAGTCGCCGTTGAGCGTGTTGAACACCGCGTCGGCGCCCGACGCCTTGAGCTTGTTGACGATCGTGGAGAAGTCGGTGTGCCCGAGCGGCGCGTACTCCTCGCCGACGATCTCGATGCCGTTCGCCTCGGCGTAGGCGTTGATGATCTTGTTCGCGGTCCGCGGGAAGACGTAGTCGGAGCCGACGAGGAAGACCTTCGTCTTGCCCTGCTCCTTGAGGTAGTCCATGCCCGGGACGATCTGCTGGTTCGTCGTCGCGCCCGTGTAGAAGATGTTGGGCGACGCCTCGAGCCCCTCGTACTGCACGGGGTAGAACAGCAGCGCGTCCTTGCTCTCGAACACCGGGAGCATCGCCTTGCGGGACGACGAGGTCCACCCGCCGAACACCGCGGCGACGCAGTCGGACGAGATGAGCTTCTCGGCCTTCTCCGCGAAGACCGTCGGCTCGGAGGCGCCGTCCTCGCCGACGATCTCGAGCTGCTTGCCGAGCACGCCGCCGTCCGCGTTGATCTCCTCGGCGGCGAGGTCGAGCGCGTCACGGACCGTCTGCTCCGAGATCGCCATGGTCCCGGACAGCGAGTTGAGGAAGCCGATCTTCACGGCGTCGCCCGAGGTGTCGACGCACGAGGCGGCGGCCCCGCCGGACGACGTGCTCCCGCCGGAGGACCCGGCGTCGGTGCGCGCTCCGCCGCAGCCCGTGAGGCCGAGGGCGACGGCGAGGGCCGCCACGGGCAGAGCGAGTGCGCGCGTGCGTGATGTGGTCAACGGGGTGCCTTTCGCAGCGGGTCGCGGGAGTCCCTCGGGGGGAGCCTCCCCTGGTCCGGGCTCCGGATCGCGCGACACCGCACTGTGTCCCGCTGTGTATACATCCCTGTGCCCATGACCGAGGACGCTAGGGACCGGGTGTTTCCACGACGCACGCGCGGCGGTGAACGGTGTGTTTCGCCTCGGTCTCGATCACGCCTCGGCGGGCGCACGAACGGCGACGGGCCGGCCACCCGAAGGTGACCGGCCCGTCGCCGTGTGCTGTCGGCGGCTCAGGGCCGCCGGGTGAGGCTCAGCGGATCAGAACCCGCCGCCGAAGTCCTCGCCGCCACCGCCGGCGGGCGCAGCGGCCTTCTCCGGCTTGTCGGCCACGACGGCCTCGGTGGTGAGGAACAGCGCCGCGATCGACGCCGCGTTCTGCAGCGCGGAGCGCGTGACCTTGACCGGGTCGTTGACGCCCGCGAGGAGCAGGTCCTCGTAGGTGTTCGTCGCGGCGTTCAGGCCGTGACCGGTCGGGAGGTTGCGCACCTTCTCGGCGACGACGCCACCCTCGAGGCCCGCGTTGATCGCGATCTGCTTGAGCGGCGCGTCGAGCGCGATGCGGACGATGTTCGCACCGGTCGCCTCGTCACCCTCGAGCTTGAGGCCCTCGAACGCGAGCTTGCCGGCCTGGATGAGCGCGACGCCACCACCGGCGACGATGCCCTCCTCGACGGCGGCCTTCGCGTTGCGGACGGCGTCCTCGATGCGGTGCTTGCGCTCCTTGAGCTCGACCTCGGTCGCCGCGCCGGCCTTGATGACGGCCACGCCGCCGGCCAGCTTCGCGAGGCGCTCCTGGAGCTTCTCGCGGTCGTAGTCCGAGTCCGAGTTCTCGATCTCGGCGCGGATCTGGGCCACGCGGCCCGCGATCTGCGACGCGTCGCCCGCACCCTCGACGATCGTGGTCTCGTCCTTCGTCACGACGATCTTGCGCGCCGTGCCGAGGACCTCGAGGCCCACCGTGTCGAGCTTGAGGCCGACGGTCTCCGAGACGACCTGACCGCCCGTGAGGATGGCCATGTCCTGCAGCATCGCCTTGCGGCGGTCGCCGAAGCCGGGCGCCTTGACGGCGATCGACTTGAACGTGCCGCGGATCTTGTTGACGACGAGCGTGGCCAGGGCCTCGCCCTCGACGTCCTCGGCGACGATGAACAGCGGCTTGCCGGACTGGATGACCTTCTCCAGCAGCGGCAGCAGGTCCTTGACGTTCGAGATCTTCGACTCGACGAGCAGCACGTAGGCGTCCTCGAGGACCGCCTCCTGGCGCTCGGGGTCCGTGACCATGTACGCCGACAGGTAGCCCTTGTCGAAGCGCATGCCCTCGGTCAGCTCGAGCTCGAGGCCCAGCGCGCTGGACTCCTCGACCGTGATGACGCCTTCCTTGCCGACCTTGTCGAGCGCCTCGGCGATGAGCTCGCCGATCGCCGTGTCGCCGGCCGAGATCGAGGCGGTCGCGGCGATCTGCTCCTTCGTCTCGACCTCCTTGGCCTGCGAGAGGAGCTGGGCCGTGACGGCCTCGACGGCGGCCTCGATGCCCTTCTTCAGGGCGATCGGGTTGGCGCCGGCGGCGACGTTGCGCAGACCCTCGCGCACGAGCGCCTGGGCGAGCACGGTGGCGGTCGTGGTGCCGTCACCCGCGACGTCGTCGGTCTTCTTGGCGACCTCCTTGACGAGCTCGGCACCGATCTTCTCGAACGGGTCCTCGAGCTCGATCTCCTTGGCGATGGAGACGCCGTCGTTCGTGATCGTGGGGGCACCCCACTTCTTGTCGAGGACGACGTTGCGGCCCTTCGGGCCGAGCGTGACCTTGACGGTGTCGGCGAGGACGTTGAGTCCGCGCTCGATACCGCGACGGGCCTCCTCGTTGAAGGCAATGATCTTGGCCATGGGGCGGTGATCCTTCACTGTGCTCGTGGGTGGCCGCTCGGTGCCCGCGACGGACGGACCACCTCCCGCGGTCATGTCCCGCGCGTGGTGGACCTCACCGGTCGGCCGGTTGATCCTGTCACTCTCCACCGGAGAGTGCTAAGTCAATGGTTAGCACTCGACCCCCGAGAGTGCAAGACGCGGTCCGCCCGCACGACGCCGCCTCAGGGCGTGTAGTCCGCCTCCAGGACGACCGCGATGCCGTCCGCCGCCTCGGTCGCGGACGGCAGCACCTTCGTGATCCCGAGCGCCTGGGCGACGGCGTCGGCCGTCGGGCGCTGCGCCTCGACGGCGTAGAAGACGGTGGTGCCGTCGACGCCGGCGCCGGTGTGGTTGCCGGTGTCGACGTTGGTGAACCCGGCGGACGTGAGCGTCTCCGCGGTCTCGCCCGCGAGGCCCGCGACCTTGGCCGCGTTGAACACCGTGACCGCAGCCCCGAGGTCCGGGGCGGGGGCGACCGGCTCGGTCGGCGGCGGCTCGACGGCGGCGTCGCCCTCGGCCGGGTCGGTGGCCTCGCCCCCCTCCTCCGCGGCGGCGTCGCCCTCACCCTCGGCCGCGCCGTCACCGGCGTCGTCCCCCGCGGTCGTGCCGCTGCCGAGGCCGGCGGGCAGCGTGACGTCCGAGTTCGCGAGGTAGAGCAGGACACCCGCACCGAGCCCCGCGAACACGACGAGGACGATCGCGAACGGCAGCAGCGCCCGCCACCGTGAGCGGGGAGCACGGTGCACGCCGCGGGGGCCGTCGAGGTCCTCCGCAGCGTCGAACTCGTCCTCGGGGTACGGGTAGCTGCCCTTGCTCACGGCGGACAGGCTAACGGCTGCGACTGGGCGCGACGGCCGGTTGACCCGCGTGCCGCTCGAAAGGTGCGATCAGCACCCGCTCGGCAGCGCAGGCCCGGAGGCGTGCGTCAGGCGTCGCTGCCGAGACGGCGGGCCGTGCGCGCGCGCTGGCGCGTCGAGCGCATCCGCCGCAGGCGCTTGATGAGCATGGGGTCGTGCGCGAGGGCGTCCGGGGAGTCGATCAGGCTGTTGAGCACCTGGTAGTACCGCGTCGCCGACATGTCGAACAGCTCGCGGATCGCCTGCTCCTTGGCGCCCGCGTACTTCCACCACTGGCGCTCGAACGCGAGGACCTGCTGGTCGCGCTCGGAGAGACCGGCAGCGCCGGCGTCGGCCTCGAGGGGGGCCGTCTCGGGGGCGTCCTGCGTCGAGGAGCCGGTGAGCATGGCGGCGTCCATGGCGTCCTCCTGGGGGCTCGGGCTCCGGCGCGGGGAGGGCTCGGGGCGGGCTGGGGGTGCTGCGCGAACCACGCCATCGTAGGCGCGAATGACACGCGTGTCATTCAGCAGGCGGCCGCACGGAGCACCCGGCGCCGGCCTTCACCCGCCCTCGGCGCACGCTCGGTACCCTCGCCCCCGTGAACCCCGCTCCCCTGGACCAGCTCGTCGCACCGGACTGGGCGCAGGCCCTCGCCCCCGTGGAGCCGCAGCTCCGCGCCGCCGGCGACTTCCTGCGCGCCGAGGTCGCCGCCGGGCGAGGCTACCTGCCCGACGGGGGCTCGGTGCTGCGCGCGTTCCAGCGCCCGCTCGCGGACGTGCGCGTGCTCGTCGTCGGGCAGGACCCGTACCCCACGCCCGGTCACGCGATGGGGCTGTCGTTCTCCGTGCAGCCCGACGTGCGGCCCGTGCCGCGCTCGCTCGCGAACATCTTCGCCGAGCTCGTCGCCGACACCGGCGTCACGCCCCCGACGTCCGGGGACCTCTCTCCGTGGGCGGACCAGGGCGTCATGCTGCTCAACCGGGTCCTGACCGTCCGCCCGGGCGCGCCCGCGTCGCACCGCGGCAAGGGGTGGGAGGCCGTGACCGACCGGGCCATCGAGGCGCTCGTCGAGCGCGGCGGGCCGCTCGTCGCGGTGCTGTGGGGGCGCGACGCGCAGTCCTTGCGCGGCGCCCTCGGCAGCGTCCCCCGCGTCGAGAGCGTGCACCCGAGCCCGCTGTCCGCGCACCGCGGCTTCCTCGGCTCGCGCCCGTTCTCGACCGTCAACGCGCTGCTCGTCGAGCAGGGGGCCGAGCCCGTCGACTGGTCGCTGCCCTGAGCCCGGGCGGCGGGCGGGGACGCGGCGCCGGGCACCGGCCGGTCCCGCGCGCGCACCGCGCCACGGGTGGCTCGCCGGGCCCGGGCGTGCGACCCGGCGGCCTGGACTCGTGGGGGCGCGACGGCACAATGGGACGGTGAGCACCCCCGCGCAGAGCCCCTCACCCGACTCCCCCACCACCGCGGCGCCGGTCACGTGGCGGAGCTACGTCGCGATCGGCGACTCGTTCACGGAGGGTCTGTGGGACCAGCCCGCACCCGACGGCGAGTGCCGCGGCTGGGCGGACGTGCTCGCGCTGCACCTCTCGACCCGGCGCACCGCCGCGGGCGACGACCCGCTCGTGTACGCGAACCTCGCGATCCGTGGCCGCCTGCTGCGCTCGATCCTCGCCGAGCAGCTGCCCGAGGCGCTCGCGATGCAGCCGGACCTCGTGAGCCTCGTCGGCGGCGGCAACGACATCCTGCGGCCGCAGGCCGACGTCGACGCGCTGGCCGGCTCGCTCGAGGACGCCGTGGTGAAGGTCCGGGCCACCGGCGCCGACGTGCTGCTCGCGACCGGCGTCGACTCGACCGACAGCCCGATCGTGCGCCGCACCCGCGGGCGCGTCGGGATCTACAACGCGCACGTGTGGTCGATCGCGCGGCGCCACGGCGGGCACGTGGTCGACCTCTGGGGCATGCGGTCGCTGCGGGACTGGCGCATGTGGGCGCCCGACCGGATCCACCTCACCGAGGACGGCCACGCCCGGGTCGCGCAGGCCGCGCTCGTCGCGCTCGGGCTCGCCCCCGACGACGCCGCGTGGGACGACCCGCTGACGCCGCTGCCGACGCCGCCGCGCCTGCAGAAGGCCCGCGAGGACGCGCAGTGGCTGCGCGAGCACGTCTACCCGTGGGCGACGCGGCGGCTGCGCGGACGGTCGTCGGGCGACATGCGCGTCGCGAAGCGCCCGCACCTCGAGCCCGTCGAGGTGGGCGGCGGGCAGCAGGGCGAGTAACGCCGCGCGGCAGCACGCGGCGGGGCTCGAAGCTCGCCGCCCCGCCTCGTGAGCCCGCTCGGGTGAACCGCGCACGGACCGCCCACGCCCGGGGCCCGGCGCTGTCACCATGTCGAGCCGGACGGCCGTCATCCCGAGCCGGGCCGCCGCGTCGACGAGGAGGAGACCGTGGGCTACTTCGGCGTGCACCTGCACACCGACGGCGCGTGGCGCGACGACGCCGCGCCGCTCGCGCCGTTCCTGCGCGTCGAGATCCACGACTCGGACCTCGCGATCGTGTCGTTCTGGAGCACCGGCGCCGCGGGCCTGTTCTACCTCGGCTACCAGCCGCGCGACTACTTCGACGACCCCGTCGCGAGCCGGGCGGTCGACAACGACACCGAGACGGCGGCGTTCGTCGTGTGGGCGCGCGACGTGCTCGGCGTGACGCTCGACGCCGGAGCGGTCCGGCCCCTGCTCGCGGACGCGGGCACCGACGGGGAGCCCGTCGACGTGTTCGTCGAGGCGACGCTCGCGCGCCTGCTCCAGCAGCTGCGCCTGCCGCTGCCGTCGGAGCTCGCGGACGACTGAGACGGCACGAGCGCGACCGCGCCGGCACCCGGACCGCGCGGCGAGCTCACGAGCAGCGCGGCGCCGGCTGGTCGATGCGCCCGACGGTGCTCGCCGTCGGGTAGATCCGCGTGATCGACAGCACCGCGTCGACCTCGCCCGCGTTGCTCACGTGGTGCAGCCCGGTCTCGGTGAACGACTGGCCCTCGCCGAAGACCTCGCCGGCGCCGCACCCGGTGCGCCGCTCGACGACGCCCTCCTTGACCACGGCCACCACGATCCCGGGGTGCGAGTGCCACCCGGAGTACGAGCCGACGGGATACGTGAGCTCGAACGTCGTGACGGTCGTCTCGGTCTTCGTCTTCAGCTCGACACCGTCCTGCGACACCTTGCCGGGCCCGTTCTCGGAGCCGACGAGCACGCCGCTCACCAGGTTCGCGGAGCTCGGCGCGGACGGGCTGGGCGCGGGCGGCGTCGCGACGGCCGTCGAGCCGGCCGAGGCGAGGTAGGCGCCGGTCGCCAGCACGGCGAGGGCGAGCGGGACGCCGAGCGTCAGGCGGGTTCTCTTCATGACAGCCTCCCCCAGGGTCAGGCTGCCATCGTCGCGCGCACCGCCCGCGGCGGATCGGCCGGGGCCACGGGGCTGCACGATCGTGCACGGGGTGCACGGCGGGGACGGGCACCGCGGCGCTGGGAGCCCCCTATCGGATTCGAACCGATGACCCCCTGTTTACAAGACAGGTGCTCTGGCCAGCTGAGCTAAGGAGGCGCGGCGCCGGGGTCTCCCCCAGCGCCGCGCCCAGCCTAGCGTCAGCCCTTCGCGGCGGTCACCGCCTGCGTGAGGGCACCCGGCTGCTGCCAGTCCTCCTCCCACCGCTCGCCGTCGATCACGATGGCGGGGGTGGTGAACTCGCCGCTGCCGCCGGCCGACGCGAGCGTCGTGCCGGCGTTGTCGGTCAGGCTCGCGACGTACGGGGCGAACACGCGCCACTCCTCGTCGCCGTCGGCCGCGGTGAACCGCGAGACGACCTCCGCGGGCACGCCCGCGTCACGGCCGATCTGGGCGATCTCCTCGTCGGAGAGGCCCTCGCTGTTCTCGGCCGGCTGGTTGGCGAAGAGCTCCGCCGTGAAGTCGAGGAACTGCTCGGGCGCCTCGTCGGCGACGACCGCCGCCGCGACCGCCGCACGCGTCGAGTACTCGGTGCCCTGAGAGAGGCGGTCGAGGATCGACGTCGGGTGGTAGACGACGGTCACGTCGCCGGACGCCCGCAGCGCGGCGAGCTCGGGCTCGTTGGACTCCTCGAACTGGGCGCAGTACGGGCACATGAAGTCGAGGTACACGTCGACGACGATCGCGTCGTCGGCGGGCTCCTCGCCCGCGACGCCCTCGGCGCCGACGGGGATGCCGCCCGACTCGAGCGCGGTCGTCGGGGCCTCGACCTCGGTGATCGCCACCGGGTCGCCCGTGTAGGCGGCGCCGGCGGCGACCTCCTTGCCCTGGCTGAGGATGAGCGTCACGACGACGGCGAGCACCGCGACCGCGGCGACGAGGCCGCTGATCGCGACGATCCGGTTGCGCTTCTCGCGCTTCTTCTGCTCCGCCTGCAGCTGGAGCGCCTTCTGGCGTGCCTCGTCGCGGCGCTCGGCCTTCGACTGGCGGGGTTCGTTGGGCATGGTCCTGCTCTCGTGGTCCGGGGTGGTGGGTGGGCTGCTCACGCGGGCGCGAGCGGCGGACCCCGGTGCGGGTGCAGCCGCAGACCTCGGCTCCCCGGCGGACGGACGTCGGGGCCGCCGACGACGACGAGGCGCCGCAGCGGGGTCGACGCGCCGTGCGGACGGGCCGGCAGCCGCACGAGGACCACGCGGAGCAGGGCCCCGGCGGACGACGCGGCGCGCACCACGAGCGCGGTCAGCCCCGCACCGAACGCCGCGACGACGACGTGCGCGACGAGCACCGGGGCGGCGACGCTGAGCACGAGGATCGCGCCGTGCGTCGCGGCGTCGCTCACGGCGAGGGTGCCCTCGGGGCAGTCGTTCGCGCTGCTGAGGAGCGCGAGGCGCACACCGAGCTGGCCGAGCGCCCCGTCGGCGCTCACGCACGGGTGCAGCAGCAGGCGGCCCTGGAGGACCAGGACGCCGAGCGCGACCGCGAGCAGGCCGACGCCCGCGAGCAGGAGGGCGAGGGACCGGTCGAGCGACGACCGACCGGCGTGGCCGGCGGCGGGCGTGCGGCCACGCGGCGACCACGGGCGGCGCCGCGCGGGCACCGCCGCACGCGCGCGTGGGCCGGTCATGGGGTCAGGGTACGGGTCGGGGCTGTGCGTCGCGGGCGGTCCGGCGAGCGGCGCCCCGCGGGCGCTCCGGTCAGGGCAGGCGCGGCTGCGGCAGCGGCGACCACACGACCTGCGGGTCGCCGAGCGTCTCGAGCACCAGGACCCCGGCGACCGCGAGCGCGACGAGGCTCAGGAGGAACGCCCCCGCACGTCCCGGCGCGACGACCGACAGCACGCGACGGGCGCCGATGCGGGTCGTGTGCGCGATCGGCCCCCACCACAGCGTGACGAGCCCGAGCAGGAAGACCCCGGCGACGATCGCCGAGGCGATGATCCCGGTCGGCTCACCGCCCCGGACGCCGTCGGGCGACCAGTACCCGCCGGTCAGCAGCCACCACAGGACGGCGAGCACGAGCAGCACGAGGCAGCCGGCCACGAGAGCCGCGGGCACGAGCCCGAGGACGGCGAGGGCGAGGTGCCAGGGCGTCGACACCACGGCGCGCAGCGTGTCGGTGCGCCGCACGCCGTTGCGCTCGCGCCGCGTGTACATCGCCTCGACCGTCGAGCCGGCGGTCCGCACGAGGACGAGCACGACGCCGAGCACGATCAGCGTCCAGCCCGGGTACAGCGCCGCGGAGGCGGTCGCGAGGAGGGCCAGGGCCAGCAGGCTGCCCCACCGGCGGCGTGCGAACGGGCGCTCGTAGCCGAGGTCGTCGTCCTCCGGGTACGCGTCGTCGCCCGCCGGGTCGGCCCAGGCGTCGTGGCCGGCGTCGTCGCCCTTGCCGTAGCCGTAGCCGCTCCCGTCGTGGGCCCCGCCGTCGTCGGGACCACCGTCGTGCGCCCGGTCGTCGACGACCGTGTCGTGGTGGTCGGCACGGGAGCCCACCGGGACGGACGGCGGCGCGGCGACCGGCGCCCGCAGCACCTGGGTGTGGCCGTCGTTGGTCAGGACGGTCGAGCTCGCGACCGCGCCGACCGCGGTCCCGGCCGCGCCGAGCAGCACGGTGTCCTGCGCGTCGTCGGCGTACGGCTCGGGCTCCCCGTCGTCGCCCGGCTCGTCGTCGCCGTCGTCCGGGTCGTGCTCCGTGTCGTGGTGCGACGCGAGGGCGGCAGCACCGGCCAGCCCCGCCGCTGCCGCGGCAGCACCCGTGCCGGCGGCACCGACCGGCGCGGGCACGCGCTTGGTCAGCAGCACCGTCGCGACGGCGTCCTCGGCGTCGTCGTCCCGGTCGCCGTCGTCACCGTCTGCGTCGTCACCCCCGGCGTCGTCGGCCAGGTCGTCCGCGCCGGATCGCTGCGCGCCGTCGTCGTCCGCGTCGTCGTCCCCCACCACCCCGCCCACGGGGGCGACGGCAGGGCCCACGGGGTCCCCGTCGACGACCGCGACCTGCAGCGCCGCGACCACGTCGGCCGCCGAGAGCCGCGCCTCCGGGTCGGCCGCGAGCGCGCCACGCAGCGCCCCCGCGGTCAGCGGGCCGATCCCCGCGACGTCCGGGTCGCCCGAGCGCGCCTTCGCGAGCACCTGCTCGAGCGGCCGCAGCCCGAACGGCGCACGGCCGGTCGCGGCGAACGCGAGCAGCGCCGCCCAGCCCCACCAGTCGCTCCGCGCGGTCGGCTCGGCGCCGTCGAGCAGCTCGGGCGCGAGGTACCCGGGCGTGCCGATCACGAGGCCCGTCGAGGTGACGCGTGCGTCGTCGGCCGCGTGCGCGATCCCGAAGTCGATGAGCACCGGCCCGTGCTCGGTGACGAGGACGTTGCTCGGCTTGAGGTCGCGGTGCACCACGCCGGCCTCGTGCACCGCGGTCAGCGCGCTGCGCAGGCCCTCGGCCACCTCGTGCAGCGTCGCGGCGTCGAGCGGACCGTGCTCGCGCACGTGCTCCTCGAGGTTCACGCCGTCGACGAGCTCGGTGACGATGAACGCCTCGGTGGAGTCGGCCTCGGCGTCGAGCACCGCCGCGACCGCGGGGTGGCGCAGCCGCTGCAGCGCGAGGACCTCGCGGCGCAGGCGCTCCCGGGCCTCGGTGTCGGTGTCGTCGGCGCCGTGCAGCAGCTTGAGCGCGACCGCGGCGCCGCCCCCGTCGAGGGCCCGGTACACCGTCCCCATGCCGCCCGACCCGAGCGGTGCGACGATCGAGTACCCACCGACCTCTGACCCCGGGGTCAGGCCCTTGCGCTCCATGCCCGGACAGTAGCGGGACGCGAGCGCCTCCGTGGCGCAGCGCGCTCGTGGGCACGCCGCCTGCACGACCGCCTCACGGTATGGTCGAAAAAACCCCAAGGAGCTGATCGACGGTGGGAACTGCCGGTTATGACCTCGTGGTGGTCGCGAACCGACTGCCCGTGGACGTCTCGCTCGGCGAGGACGGTGAGCCGACGTGGACCCGGTCGCCGGGTGGCCTCGTCACTGCGCTCGAGCCCGTGATGAAGGACGCCGACGGCGCGTGGGTGGGCTGGGGCGGCTCGCCGGACCTCGAGCTCGACCCTTTCGACGCCGACGGCATGCGCCTCGTGCCGGTGCCCCTGTCCGAGCGTGAGCTCGAGGACTACTACGAGGGCTTCTCGAACGACACCCTGTGGCCGCTCTACCACGACGTGATCGAGCCGCCGCAGTTCCACCGCCAGTGGTGGGAGTCGTACCGCAAGGTCAACTGGCGGTTCGCGACGGCCGCCGCGGAGCAGGCCGCGCACGGCGCGACGGTGTGGGTGCACGACTACCAGCTCCAGCTGGTCCCGGCGATGCTGCGCCAGCTGCGGGCGGACGTGCGGATCGGCTACTTCCACCACATCCCGTTCCCGGCGCTCGAGATCTTCGCGCAGCTGCCGTGGCGCAAGCAGGTCGTCGAGGGTCTGCTCGGCGCGGACCTGATCGGCTTCCAGCGCGCGGGCGACGCGTCGAACTTCGTGCGCGTCGTACGCCGGTTCACGGACCTGACGACGCGCGGCCAGGTCGTCACGATCACGAAGCACGGCAAGGTCGAGCGGCACGTGCGCGCGGCGGCGTTCCCGATCTCGATCGACTCGAAGAGGTTCGACGCGCTGGCCCGCACCCCCGAGGTGCAGCAGCGCGCCAAGGAGATCCGCACCGAGCTCGGCGACCCCAAGGTGCTCCTGCTCGGCTGCGACCGGCTCGACTACACCAAGGGCATCCGGCACCGCATCAAGGCGTACGGCGAGCTGCTCGAGGACGAGCGCCTCTCGGTCGCGGACACCACGCTCGTGCAGATCGCGAGCCCCAGCCGGGAGAACGTCGGCGCGTACCAGCAGCTGCGCGACGACGTCGAGCTGCTCGTCGGGCGGATCAACGGCGACTACGGCGAGCTCGGCCACGCGGCGGTCCACTACATGCACCACTCCTACCCGATGGAGGAGATGGCGGCGCTGTACCTCGCGGCCGACGTCATGCTCGTGACCGCGCTGCGGGACGGCATGAACCTCGTCGCGAAGGAGTACGTCGCCGCCCGGTCCGACGACCGCGGCGCGCTCGTGCTGAGCGAGTTCACGGGCGCCGCGGACGAGCTCACGGGCGCGATCCTGGTCAACCCGCACGACATCGCGGGCCTCAAGGACGCGATCACCTACGCGGTGCACCTCGACCCGCGCGAGGCCCGCAAGCGGATGCGCCGGCTGCGCAAGCGCGTGCTCGAGAACGACGTCGCGCAGTGGTCGGACTCGTTCCTCGCGGTGCTGACCGCCGTCCCGGTCCGCGGGGAGAGCGACACGACGACGCACGGGGAGTCGTCCGACTCGGTCCACGCCGGCTCGGCGGGGCGGGGCGACGATGTCTGAGCCGCGCACGGCGACCTCCGCCGCGACCGGCCCCGGCGCGGCCGACGACCGGTCCACGACGCTCGCTACTCTCGCCGGGCTCGCGGGCGACACGACGCGCCGCCCGCTGCTCGTCGCGCTCGACTTCGACGGCGTGCTGGCGCCGCTGCAGGACGACCCCTCGGCGTCGCGCATCCTGCCGCGCGGCGTCACGGCGCTCGAGGCGCTCGGCGGGCTGCCCGACGACGCCCGGGTGCGCATCGCGCTCGTCTCGGGGCGTGCGATGGCCGACCTGCACGCGCTCGCGCAGGTGCCGCCCGGGACGTTCCTCGTCGGGAGCCACGGGGCCGAGCGCGCGCGCGTCACGACGTTCGGCCTGGATCGGGACGTCGTGCAGCTGAGCGACGAGCAGGCGGACCGCCTCGCGGCCCTCGGCGCGCAGACCGCGTCCGTGGCCCGCGGGCGGGACGGCGTGTGGGTCGAGACCAAGCCGACCGCGGTCGTCGTGCACACCCGGCTCGCGGAGCGGGACGTGGCCGCGGCGGCGGAGCGTGAGGCGCTCGAGATCGGCGCGGAGCTGGGCTCGGGCGTGCTGCACGGCAAGGACGTCGTCGAGATCTCGGTGCTGCACGCGAGCAAGGGCGAGGCCATCACGGCGCTGCGGACCGAGCTCGGCGCGGCCGTCGTCGTCTACGCGGGCGACGACGTGACCGACGAGCACGCGTTCGCGGCGCTCGGTCCGGACGACGTGACGATCAAGGTGGGGGCGGGCGAGACGGTCGCCCGGTTCCGCCTCGCCGCGCCGGACGACGTGGTCGAGGCGCTCGACCTGCTCGCGACGGACCTCGGGGCGCCGCAGGGCTGACGGACGTCGGAGGCGGCGGACGCGCACGCGCGCGTCCGTCGCCTTCGTCGCTCTCCTCGCCCGTCGGGCCGGACCGCGTACCGCGGCGTAGGTTGCGGGGCATGGGCCGTGGCGACATGCAGGCGGTCGAGCTCGTCCCCGGGGACGCCCCGGACCCGGTCCCGGCCGCACCTCCCGAGGCGGACCGTCCGCGCCTCGGCCGCCGTGCGCGCCGCACGCTCGTCGTGGTCGCCCTCGTGCTGTGCGCGGTCCTGGTCGGGACGCAGCTCGTGCTCGACGCCCGCGAGCGCACGCGGCTCGCCCGCCTGGCGACCGTGCCGCACGTGCTCGCGCCGCTCGGCGACACCCTCGACGTGCGGTGGGCCTCCGACGGGGTCGCGGGGCACCTCGTGCGCACCGGCGTGCGGTCGGGGGACCTCCTGGTCGGCACGTTCGTCGGCGACGACGGCGTCCCGACCGTGCGGGCGGTCCGGTCGTCGACCGGCGAGGTGGTGTGGTCGACGGCCGTGGGTGCGTCGCCGTCCGGTCCGGTGCTCGACCCCGGCGTCGGGCCGGCGTGCCAGGCCGACGACGACCGCCCGGGCAGTCTCGTCGTGTGCCTCGTCACGGGCGTCGCGGACACCGACACGAGCGCGCGGCCCGGGGTCCCCACCTGGGCCGAGGTCCTCGTCCTCGAGCCCGCGACGGGCGAGGTCGTCGCGCGCCGGCCGACGGAGCCGAGCACCCGGCTCGCGGTGCTCGGCGGCGCCCTGGTCCGGGCGCGCGGCGACGACTCGGGCCGGCTCCTGGTGACCGCCGAGGACCCGCGCACCGGCACCGAACGGTGGCGCTTCTCGGTGCCCGAGCCGCTCGCCGTCGACCGCAGCTTCGGGGTCCTCCTCTCGGTGTGGGTCACCGGCGGGCACCTGCAGATCGCCGAGACGCAGGGCCGCACGTGGCTCCTGTCCCCCGACGGCCGGCTGCTGCACGCGACGACGACAGGCTCGGAGGTCGTCGCGTGGCCCGAGGCGCTGCGCGGCGGACGCGTCGGGCTCGTGTCGTACGAGGGCTCGGGGTCGACGCGGCTGCTGCTCGAGGACGGCTCGCCCGGACCGCTGCTGCCCGGGGTCCCGGCGTTCACGTCGGTCGACGACGGCTCCGCGCCCGGCCTCGTGCTGACCGCGGACGAGCGCTTCCACGCCTGGGACGCGCGCACGGGCACGGCGGTGTGGCAGAGCGAGCGGATCGGCGACGGCGCGGTCCCGTGGACCGACACGATCCTGCTCGACGGCGCGCTGTACGGGGCCGACGCGTCGGGGCGGATCGTCGCGCTCGACGCGGCCACGGGCGCGACGCGCTGGACGGCGACGTTCGCGCCGAGCGCGGACCGCAGTGTCTGGACCGACGGGCGCATGGTCCTCGTGCTCGAGCTCACCGAGGACGGCGGCCGGCGGCTCAGCGGGTTCGCGCTCGCCGACGGCAGCCGCGTGTTCACCGGGAACCTCCCGGACGTCGAGGTGCTGACGTCGAGCGGCCGCCTGCTGTTCGGGATCCCCGACTTCGGCTCGGACCGCGTGCTGGCGCTCGGCTGAGCCCGCGTGCGGGGCGGCGCACACGCCGCGCGCACGTGACCCGCGCGTCGCCTGCACGGAACGGTGCCCGCGGGGGCGGCCCGGGTGAGAACCTGGCGGCAGGGCGCCGGCGCACGGGCGGGCGCCCGCGGAGGAGGGGGCACCGTGGCGCGGGACCCGATGGTCGAGGTCGAGCTGGTGGCGGCGCCCGGGTCCCCGTCCGGCGGCACGGCCGACGTCGCCGCCCCGGTCGCGGCAGCGGCCGCCGGACCGGACCCCGCACGCGCGCGCCGCCGCCGACGCCTGCTCGTCGCCGGGGCCGCCACGGTCGTCGCCGGCCTGGTCGCGACGCAGGCGGTCCTGGACGCGCGCGAGCGCGCGGCGTACGCGCGTGTCGCCGACGTCCCCGGCGTCCTCCTGCCCGTCGGCGACGCGCTCGAGCCGCTGTGGCCGGCGGACCGCGTCGTCGCGGCCGGCGAGTGGGCCACGACGACGTGGAACAGCCCCCTCACGCGGTCCGACGGCGTCGCGCTCGGCGCCGCCTTCGGCGACGACGGGGTACCGCGTGCCGGGGCCTTCGACGGGACCACCGGCGAGGTCCTGTGGTCCGTCCCGCTCGCCGGTGCCGAGCCGCTCCAGGTGCACGACAGCGGCGGCTGGTGGATCCACTGCGAGGTCACGACCGGGGGGCGCGACCTGCTGGCCTGCCTCGTCCCGCTGCGCCACGTGCCGGCGGAGCCCGTCGAGGACGACGACCCGGCCGTGACCGGCTCCGTCGTCGCCACCGCGGCGGAGCTCGTCGTCCTCGACGCCCACACGCACGCGGAGGTGCTGCGGGTCGAGATGGAGCCGGCGGCGACGTTCACGCTCCTCGGCGACCTCGTCGTGACAGCCCGCGCCGCCCACGACCTGAGCACGACCGTCGCCGCGCGAGACCTGCTCACCGGAGCCGAGGAGTGGTCCCGCACGACCTCGCCGGGCACGGCACGGGCGCCCCGGCACGGCGACCCCCGGGAGTCGACGCCCCGGCTGGCGACGCTGGGCGACACGCTCCTCGTGCAGCACGGGACGTCCGTCGAGCGTCTCGCCGCGGACGGGACCCTCGTGTCCACCGCCCCCGTCGACGTCGGCGAGCAGGACCTCGCCTTCTTCTACGTCGCGCGCGAGCGCCTCCCGGTGCTGCAGGTCTACGCCCCCGGGTCCGGGTCCGGCCGGGCACTGGTGCTCGACCCTGACGGAGCGTGGGTCGAGCTGCCCGACAGCGAGCCGGTCCGGCTGACCGTCGACGACGGCTCCGAGCCGGACCTCCTGCTCCTGTCGGGGCGCGACGGGCCGGGCGGGACCGGCGAGCCCGACGGGATCGGCGGGTCGAGCGGGCTGGTCGCCTGGGACGTCCGCGAGGAGGAGATCCGGTGGTCGCTGCCCTCCGAGCCGGCCGATGCCGCCCTCGTCCTGGACGGCACCGTCTACCTGTCCACCACGCAGGGCACGCTCGTGGCGCTCGACCTCGAGGACGGGACCGAGCTGTGGCGCGCCGAGCCGGGGCCCGACGAGCCGTGGCCCGGCGACTACTCCCCCGGGGTCGCGACCGACGGCAGGATCCTCCTCCTGCTGCGCGACCGGAACGCCGCGGGAGCCGCGCAGGTCCCGACGGCGACCGCGTTCGCGATCGGTGACGGGCGCCGGCTCTGGTCGCAGGCGCTGCCCGACGGCATCGACTGGACCACCTCCGCCGGGCGCGTGCTGCTGGGCCGCGGCGGGGACGAGGGCCTCGTCCGGCAGGCCTTCGGGTAGTGCGGGTGCGATCCTGGGGAGGCGCGGGCCCCGACGGTGCACGGCCCGTCGGGGACGGGGGGACGCGGTGAGCCGGGACCCGATGGTCGAGGTCGAGCTCGTCGGCGGCGACGAGCCGGCACCCGACGCGCCCGCAGACGACGCGCCCTCCGGGCCCGGCACGGCTGCCGCGGACGGCACGCCCGGGACGCCGCCCCGGCGCGTGCGTGCCCGGACTGTGGTCGCCGGTGCGGCGGTCCTCGTTGCCGCGCTCGCCGGAACGCAGGCGGCGCTCGACGCCCGCGAGCGCGCCGAGGTCGCCCGCTACGCGCAGGTCCCCGGGGTCCTGCCGCCGCTCGGCGAGGGCCTTGAGGCGCGCTGGGAGCCAGGGCTCGGCGACGTGCTCGCCATGTACACCGGCGCCGAGGTCGACGGGCTGAGCCTCGGGGCCCGGTTCGAGGACTCGGGCGCGCAGAACGCCGTCGCCCTCGACCCGGCGACGGGCGACGTCCGGTGGTCGACGCAGCTGCGCGGTCCCGAGGAGCTCCTCGTCGACGCCGTGGAGAACCTGCAGGCCGTCCCGTGCGACGCCACGACCGGGGAGGCACCGCTGCTGGTGTGCGTCGTCGGCGGCCGGTACGTGCGCCCGTCGGTGCCGCCGGAGTCCTACGGCGGCGACACCTCGCTCCCCACGCCGGTGCCGCAGGAGGCCGAGCTCGTGGTGCTCGACGCCGCGACGGGCGACGTCGTCCGCCGCACGCCCGAGCAGCCGCCGGCCGGGTTGCTCGTGGTCGGCGGCACGGTCGTGACCGCGAGCTCCGCGACCGACGGGAGCCTCGAGGACCGCGCGCGCGACGTGCGCACGGGCGCGGTGTCGTGGGAGCAGGCCCTGCCCGCGGGGACCGCCGAGCGCGAGTGGGCGCAGGCCGGGCAGACCCCGTACCTCGTGCCGGCCGGCGACACCGTGCTCGTCGTCCTCGGGACGGCCGCGGTGCGGTTCGGCGCCGACGGCACGCTCCTCGGCACGACCCCCGCGAGCTCGGCCGAGGTGGGCGCCGTCGTCGAGCCCGCACGCGGCGACCGGGTCGTGCGGCGCGGCTTCGGGGTCTCGGGCGGCGAGGCCGTCTCGCTGCTCTCCCCGGACGGGACCTCGACGGTCCTGCCCGAGGGCCGGCTGCGGACCCTCAGCGTGGACGACGGCTCCGAGCCCGACGTGCTCCTCCTCACCGGGGCGCCCGACGCGGACGGCGGGCTGCTCGCGTGGGACGCCGGGACCGCGGAGGTGCGCTGGGTCGTCGACGACGTCCTCGTCTCCGACGCCCTCGTGCTCGGCGGCGTCGCGTACCTCGTCGCGTACGACGGCTCGCTGCGCGCCGTCGAGCTCGACGACGGCGCGACGCGGTGGAGCACGCGGCCGGCGCGCGCCCCGGGCGCGGACGACGACCCCGCCACGAGCCCCACGCTTCTCACGGACGGGCGCTCGCTCGTCGTCGTCGGGCGGCGCACCGGGTCCAGCGGGGTGCAGGCGTACGCGCTCCGCGACGGCCGCCCCACGTGGACGGGGACGCTGCCGTTCCAGGTCGACGGCGTCCAGCCGCTCGGGGGCCGCGCGGTCGCGTGGTCGCGGGACTCCGACCGCTGGACGGTGCTGGGCTGAGACGTCCCCGCCCTCCCCACCTGCGCCGGCAGGTCGTGTGGCAGGATGGGCCGCGGACCGAGGGCGACGACGCCGACCGTGTGCGCACCCGCGAGCTACCTCAGCAGGCGCTCCCACGGACGACGACTGCTCCCGGTCTGTGTCAGCGGCGACACTTCTGACACCTTTCACTACGGATCGTCCGGCACGTACCTGCCGGTGAAGGGAACACATCATGGCTACGGTCACGTTCGACAACGCCACCCGGGTCTACCCCGGCACGGAGCGTCCCGCGGTGGACGCGCTCAACCTCCACATCGAGGACGGCGAGTTCCTCGTCCTCGTCGGCCCCTCCGGCTGCGGCAAGTCGACCTCGCTCCGCATGCTCGCGGGCCTCGAGGACGTCAACGCCGGTCGCATCCTCATCGGCGACCGCGACGTCACGGACGTCCAGCCCAAGGACCGCGACATCGCGATGGTCTTCCAGAACTACGCGCTGTACCCGCACATGACGGTCGCCGACAACATGGGCTTCGCGCTCAAGATCGCCGGCACCCAGAAGTCGGAGATCCGCAGCCGCGTCGAGGAGGCCGCCAAGATCCTCGACCTCACCGAGTACCTCGACCGCAAGCCGAAGGCCCTCTCGGGTGGCCAGCGCCAGCGCGTCGCCATGGGCCGCGCGATCGTGCGCCAGCCGCAGGTGTTCCTCATGGACGAGCCGCTGTCGAACCTCGACGCCAAGCTCCGCGTCCAGACGCGCACGCAGATCGCGTCGCTCCAGCGCCGCCTCGGCGTCACGACGGTCTACGTCACGCACGACCAGACCGAGGCCCTCACGATGGGTGACCGCATCGCGGTCCTCAAGGACGGCCTCCTGCAGCAGGTCGGCACGCCGCGCGACATGTACGACACCCCGGCGAACGTCTTCGTCGCCGGCTTCATCGGCTCGCCGGCCATGAACATCGGCACGTTCCCGGTGCTCGAGGGCTACGCGCAGGTCGGCAAGGCCCGCATCGCCGTCCCGCGCGACGTCGTCACGGGGCTCACGACCGAGGACAAGGGCCACGTCACGATCGGCTTCCGTCCCGAGTCGCTCGACGTCGTCCCGCAGGGCACGCCGGACGCCATCCCGGTCGAGGTCAACCTCGTCGAGGAGCTCGGCTCGGACGCGTTCGTGTACGGCTCGCTCACGAACGACTTCGGCGCCGCGGCCGCCGTGCACTCCGGCGCGGGCGACGCGCAGGTCATCGTGCGCGTCGACCCCCGTCAGGTCCCCGCCAAGGGCGAGACGATCTGGGTCCGGATCCGCACGGGCGAGCAGCACCTGTTCCACGCCGGCTCGGGCGAGCGCATCGCGTACGCCTGACCTGCACCTGACAGACCCGCGAGGGCGGACCGGCACCTGCCGGTCCGCCCTCGCGGCGTTCCGGCGGCTTGTCGGTGTGGACCGGGTGGGGACCGTGCGCGCTGTCGGTGCTCCCACCTCCCCGCGTCCGACCGTGATGAGAGGATCGGTGCATGAGCCAACGCCCGCCTGCGCGCCTGCAGATCACGACCGTGGCGCCCGACCCGGCGCTCCTCGACCTGCCCTGGCACATCCCGCTCGAGAACTGGCCGGCCGAGACGCTCGCCGCGCTCCCCCGCGGCATCTCGCGGCACATCGTGCGGTTCGCGCGGCTGTCCGGGCGGGTCATCGCGGTCAAGGAGATCGGCGAGACGGTCGCGTACCGCGAGTACGAGCTCCTGCGACAGCTCAGCCGCATCGACGTGCCGAGCGTCGACCCGATCGGCGTCATCACGGGCCGCACCGCACCCGACGGCGAGCCGCTCGAGGCCGTGCTCATCACCGAGCACCTGTCCTTCTCGCTGCCGTACCGCGCGCTGTTCAGCCAGTCGCTGCGCCCCGACACCGCGACCCGGCTCATCGACGCGCTCGCGGTCCTCATGGTGCGCCTGCACCTCATCGGCTTCTACTGGGGCGACGTGTCGCTGTCCAACACGCTGTTCCGCCGCGACGCCGAGACGTTCGCCGCCTACCTCGTCGACGCCGAGACCGGCGACCTCCACGACCGGCTCACCGACGGTCAGCGCGCGTACGACCTCGAGGTCGCCCGGGTCAACATCATCGGCGAGCTCATGGACCTCCAGGCCGGCGACTTCCTCGAGGAGGAGGTCGACGCCGTGGCGATCGGCGCGATGCTCGTCGAGCGCTACTCGGAGCTGTGGACCGCACTCACCGACGCCGAGTCGTTCACGCTGGGCGAGCGCTGGCGCGTCCAGGCACGCATCGAGCGGCTCAACGACCTCGGGTTCGACGTGGGCGAGCTCGACATCACGACCGACGTCGACGGCACGACGGTCAGCATCCAGCCGAAGGTCGTCGACGCCGGCCACCACTCGCGCCGGCTCATGCGCCTGACGGGGCTCGACGTCCAGGAGAACCAGGCCCGGCGCCTGCTCAACGACCTGGACGCGTTCCGCGCGGCGACGGACCGGCAGAACGAGGACGAGTCGTTCGTGGCGCACGACTGGCTCACCGGGATCTTCGAGCCCGCCGTGCGGGCCGTCCCGCGCGAGCTGCGCCTCAAGCTCGAGCCCGCGCAGGTGTTCCACGAGCTGCTCGACCACCGCTGGTACCTCTCGCAGCAGCAGGGGCGTGACGTCCCGATGCTCGAGGCGGCGCAGAGCTACGTGCGCGACATCCTCCCGTACCGGCCCGACGAGCAGGCGATCCTCGGGGTCAGCGCGGCCGACCTGCACGAGGACGCCGACGTGGTGCCCGCCCCGCGGCGCGACTGAGCCGCACCGGCGCCGGGCGACCTCGGGCGAGCCGCCGAGCCACCCGCCTCGCGAGACCCGCGCCGAGCGACCCGTGGCGGCCGCGCGGGGTCAGGGCCGTCGGTCAGCGGGCGCCGAGGGCGACGACCCGGTCGAGGCCCACGATCGGCCAGACGGGGTCCGGCGGCGCCGGGTCCGTCCGCAGCCGCGCGTGGGTCTCGACGTCGAACCGCTCGGTCCCGTACCGGAGCTTGCGTCGCTCCGTCCCCTCGACGACGAACCCGGCGCGCGCGGCGACGTGGCACGACGCGGGGTTGTTCACGCGGTGCCCGAGCTCGAGCCGGAAGAGGCCGAGGGTGTCGAACGCCCAGTCCGCGACGGTCGTGACGGCCTGCGTCGCGAGCCCGCGACCCCGGTGGCTGGCGGCGAGCCAGTACGACACCCACGCGGTGTCGTGCACGTGCTCGACGTGGCTCAGGCTCACCGCGCCGACCGCATCCCCGTCGACGCTGATCGCGAACGCGAAGTGCGCGGGTCCCCACGCGTCGAGCTGCGCGGCGATGAGGCGCTCGCACGCCTCGAGGTCGCGGGGGTCGGTGCCGCCCCCGAGCTGGACGGCGAGGTCGGGCGACGCCGCAAGGGCCACCTGGAGCGCGGGGGCGTCGCGGAGGTCCCAGCGTCGCAGCTCGGTCGTCATCGGTCCCATCGTGACACGGCGGACGGTTGCCCGCGGCCACCACCGCCGTCCTCGACCCGTCCGGCCCATCCCCGCGGGTGCGCCGCCTCGCCGGCGCCGTCAAGCGGACGCCGTCGAGCCGACGCCGTCGGGCGGACGGCACGCCGTCAGCGCGACGTGGGCACGTGGTACCGCCGCACCGGTCCGTCGTCGGTGCGCACCACGTCGACGAGCACGCCGCCGCAGCGCTCGATCACCCGGGCGGACGCGACGTTGCTGTCGTCGCACGTCACGAGCGCCACGTCGACACCCACGTCCCGCGCGACGTCCAGCGCGCGCCGCAGCGCCGCGGTCGCGTACCCCCGGCCCCGGTACGGCGCGCGCACGGCGTAGCCGATGTGCCCGCCGCTGACCGCGAGCGCGTCGGTCAGCCGGTGCCGCACGGACACGCGTCCGACGAATCGGCCCCCCACCTCGACGACCAGGAACGTCGCCGCCACGTGACCGTCGGGCAGGTCCACGCCGTCCTGCACACGTTCCGCCTCCGCGAGGTACGTGCCCCAGTCCTGCCCGGGCTCGAACCCGTGCAGGAACGCGAACCCCTCGGTCGCGAGCTCGAGGTGCGCGGCCGTCGCCTCGGCCTCGTCCGAGGCCGTGAGCGGGCGCAGGCGGACGGTCTCGACGCGTTCATCGGGGAGCACGCGCCCAGGATGCCAGCGCCGGGCACGCACGACGACGGCATTCCATGTCCTCGCGCGGCTCCCCGGGTCGTCAGGCCCCGCGCTGCCGCGCGACCTCGTACAGCGCGATCCCCGCGGCGACGCCGGCGTTGAGCGACTCGACCGCCGAGCCGATCGGGATGGACGCGATCGCGTCGCAGTGCTCGCGCACGAGCCGCGAGAGCCCCTTGCCCTCGGAGCCGACGACGATGACGAGCGGGTCGTTCGCGTAGGGCAGGTCGCCGATCGGGGTGTCCCCGCCGCCGTCGAGCCCCACGACGAAGCAGCCGGCGCTGCGGTACTGCTCGAGCGTGCGCACGAGGTTCGTCGCGCGGGCGACCGGGACGCGTGCGGCGGCACCGGCGGAGACCTTCCACGCCGAGGCGGTGACACCGGCCGCGCGGCGCTCGGGCACGAGCACGCCGTGCACGCCGAACGCCCCGGCGGAACGGAGCACGGCGCCGAGGTTGCGGGGGTCGGTGATGCCGTCGAGCGCGACGATGAGCGGCGGCCTGCCGGACGCCTCGGCGACGTCGAGCAGGTCGTCGGGCTCGCCGTACGCGTACGGGGGCACCTGGATCGCGACGCCCTGGTGGACCGAGTTGTCGGTCAGGCGGTCGAGCTCGGGCTTCGTGACCTCGAGCAGGGGGTAGCCGCGCTCGGTGACCGCGCGCAGGATCTCGCGCGTCCGGTCGTCGGCCTCGAGCCGCGCGGCGATGTAGACCGTCGAGACGGGGATGCCGGCCCGGAGGGCCTCGACGACGGAGTTGCGGCCGTTGACGATCTCGTGGGTCGCGGAGACCCCGCGTCCGCCCTTGGTACCGCCCGCGCTGCGCGAGGCGCGCGCCCCGCCACCGGCCACGCGCGCACCCGACGACGGCCCGCGGTCGGTCCCGGTGGCCGCGCGGCGCTCCGCGGCGATCTTCTTCTTGCCGGCGGGGTGGTACGGGCGGTCCTCGGCCTTCGGCGTCGGCCCGCGACCCTCGAGCGACTGGCGCCCCTTGCCCCCCGAGCCGATGCTCGCGCCCTTCTTCGATCCCGGCTTGCGTGTGGCGCCCCGGCGCTGCGAGTTCCCTGGCATCAGTCGTCGTCCTCGGTACGTGGTGCTGCGAGCGACCAGCGGACGCCGGTCGCGGAGTCCTCGACGACGACCCCGGCGGCGGCGAGCCGGTCCCGGATCGCGTCGGAGGTGGCGAAGTCGCGTGCGGCGCGCGCGTCGGCGCGTGCGGCGAGCTCCGCGGTGACGAGGGCGTCGAGCGCCTCGGCGTAACGGCTGTCGGTCCCGTGGCCGCCCCACTGCGGGCCCCCCGGGTCGAGCCCGAGCACGTCGAGCATGCCGCGCACCGCGACGAGCCCGGTGCGCACCGCGGCGGTGTCGCGGGCGGCGAGCGCGCTGTTGCCGGCCCGCAGGTGCTCGTGCACGACGGCGAGCGCGGCGGGCACGTTGAGGTCGTCGTCCATCGCGGTCACGAAGTCGCCGGGCAGCTCGCTCGTCGCGACCTCGTCGGGCGTCACCGCGGCGTCCGGCCCGAGACGCTCCGCCGCACGCTCCACGAAGCCCGCGAGCCGGTCCCACGTGCTCTCGGCCTCGCCGAGGGTGTCGGGCGTCCACTCGAGCATCGAGCGGTACTGGACCGAGGTGAGCGCGTACCGCAGCACCACGGGGCGCACGGTCTCGAGCAGGACGCTCACGAGCAGCCCGTTGCCGAGCGACTTGCTCATCTTCGCGCCGCCGAGCGTGACCCAGCCGTTGTGCAGCCAGTACCGCGCGAAGCCGAGGCCGGCCGCGTGCGACTGCGCCTGCTCGTTCTCGTGGTGCGGGAAGCGCAGGTCGAGACCGCCGCCGTGGATGTCGAACGTGTCGCCGAGGTAGCGCTGCGCCATCGCGGAGCACTCGAGGTGCCACCCGGGGCGCCCGCGCCCGAACGGGGTCGGCCACGACGCGGTCGCGGGCTCGCCCGGCTTCGGCGCCTTCCAGAGCGCGAAGTCGCGCGGGTCCTTCTTGACGACCGTCGGCACGTCGCCGTCGGCGGGGCCGCCGTCGGGCGCGGGGACCATGTCCTCGAGCCGCTGGTTCGTCAGCGCGCCGTACTCCGGGTAGGAGCGCACGTCGAAGAACACGTCGCCGTCGGCCGCGACGTACGCGTGGCCGCGCCCGACGAGCGTCTCCATCAGCTCGACCATCGCGGGGACGTGGCCCGTGGCGCGCGGCTCGTACGTCGGGCGCAGCACCCCGAGCGCGTCGTACGCCCAGGTGAACGCCCGCTCGTTCTCGAGCGCCCACGCCCACCACGGCCGACCGGCCTGCTCGGCCTTCGCGAGGATCTTGTCGTCGATGTCGGTGACGTTGCGGACGTACGTGACGTCGTTGCCCGCCCGGCGGAGCCAGCGCACGAGCACGTCGAACGCGATGCTCGACCGCACGTGCCCGATGTGCGGGGGCGACTGCACGGTCGCGCCGCACAGGTAGATGCCGACGGAGCCCGGGCGGACGGGCACGAAGTCGCGCACCCGGCGGGTCGCGGTGTCGTACAGGCGCAGGCTCACCCCGCAAGGTTACCGGCGAGCGGCCTCGTCACCCGCCGGTCCGGGCGACGGGTCCCCTGCGTAGCGCCCGGAGCGACGACGGGCAGCCGGTCAGCCGAACGTGCGGCCCTCGCCGCGGTACGTCGGCACGGTCCGCTCGAGGGTCTCGCCGCGCACGAGGTGCACCTCGGGGAAGCGCTCGTAGACCTCGCCGGCCTTGGCGTGCCGGAACCAGACCCGGTCGCCGACCGCGAGCCCGTCGACGCCCCGGCCGCGCAGGGGGTCTGCACCTCGCCCGCACCCTCGCGCGGCGTGAGGGCGAGGCCCGCGGGGGCGACGGGCCGCGGGAGCCGCGAGCGCGTCGCCGGGCCCGACGCGACGTACCCGCCCCCGAACGCCGTCGCGAAGCCCGGGCCGGGCAGCCGCACGACGTCGAGCCCGAAGAACGCCGCGGGGCGGGGCTCGAACGCGCGGTACCCGTCGAACAGGGTCGGCACGAGCAGTCCCGAGCCGGCGGTGACCTCGGTGACCGCGGGGTCGCCGGCGCTCGTCCCGACCGAGCCGGAGCCGCCCGAGTTGACGAGGCGCAGCGGCTCGCCCGTGGCCTGCTGGACGGCGTCGACGACCCGGGCCCGGCGCCGGTCGAGCTCACGCACGGAGGCGCGCTTGACGGCCCGGACGAGCACGTCGGAGTCCGGCAGCCCGGCGACCTGCGCCTCGTAGAACATCACGCCGCGGACCTCGATGCCGGGCCGGCGCGCGAGCGTCGCCGCGAGGACCTCCGCCTGGCGCGGCGTGTGCACCGGCGACCGGCGCACACCGAGGTGCACGACGGCACGACCGACCCCGAGGCGGAGCGACGCGTCGATGTCGAGGCACACGCCGACCGGGTTCCCACCCGCGGCGGCGGCGCGCTGCGCGAGGTCCACCTGGCCCACGTGGTCGACCATGAGCGTGATCGCGGCGGCGGCGCGCTCGTCGCGGGCCAGCTCGTGCAGCGCCCCGGTGTCGACGGTCGGGTACCCCATCAGGACGTCGTCGACGCCGTTCTCCACGAGCCACAGCGCCTCCCGCAGGGAGTACGCCATGACGCCGGCGAACCCCGGGGTCGCGAGCGCGGCGGCGACGAGGTGCCGCACGCGCACGGACTTGCTCGCGACCCGGATCGGCACGCCGCCGGCACGCCGCACGAGGTCCGCCGCGTTGGCCTCGAACGCGTCGAGGTCCACGACGGCGAGCGGGGCGGGCAGCCCGCGGGTCGCTGCGTCGAGGCGTGCGCCGAGCGTCGTCACGCCGCCGGCCGCCCGGTCCCGAACCGCGGCGCCAGCAGCACGATGACGACCGCGAGCACGAGCGGCACCGCATACGCGATGCGCAGCGTGGAGCCGGCGCCGATCGCCCCGACGAGGACCCCGCCGAGCACGGCACCGAGGTAGTTGAACCCGTTGAGCCGCGCGACGACCGCGTCGGCGTGCTCCGGCGCGAGGCTCCCGGCGGCGGCGAAGCACAGCGGGGCGATGACGCCGAGCCCCAGACCGGTGAGCCCGAGCCCGGCGATCGCGACCCCGGCTCCCGGCGCGAGCACGACGGCGAGCAGCCCGGCCGCGCCGACCAGCCCCGCGGTGCGCACGACGGCGACGCGACCCCAGCGGCGGACGGCCAGGTCGCCGACGAGCCGCGACACGAGCGTCGCCGCGAGGTAGACGCCGTAGCCGAGCGGCGCCACGTCGTCGGCCGCGTCCAGGGCGTCCCCGAGGTAGATGGTGCTCCACGTCGCCGCGGCGGAGTCGACCACGTAGTAGGCGACGACGGCGACGCCGAGCACCGTGATGGCGCCCCACGGCAGGGCCGAGCGGCGGACGGGGCCCGCCTCGGGCACCCCGGGAGCGAGCGGTGCGTCGTGCGCCCGCCAGGCCCGGCGCAGCACGAGCACGCCGATCACCGCGACGACGGCCGCGACGACCGGCAGCGCGACCTGCTGCGGGACGTCGCGCGAGACGTACTGCCCGACGTAGACGGTCGCGAGGATGCCCGCGACCGACCAGGCCGCGTAGAAGCCGGTGAGGATGCTGCGCCCGTACGCGCGCTGGAGCGCGACCGCCTGCATGTTGGTCCCGGCGTCGACCTGCCCGAGCCCGAGGCCGTAGAGCGCGAAGCCGACGAGGAACACCGGCAGGCTCGGTGCGAGCGCGACGACGAGGACCGCGAGCGTGATGCTCGCGAGGCCCGTGGCGAGCACCGCGCGCGAGCCCGGGCCGCGCGCCTGGCGCTCGGAGAGGAGCGTGCCGACCGCGGCCATCAGGCACACCCCGAGGACGACGAGCGTGACGACGTCGTCGCCGATCCCGAACCGGTCCTTGAACCCCGGCAGGCTCGTGATGAGCACGCCGTAGGCGAGTCCCTGCGCACCGAACGCGAGCGCGACCACGACCCGCGCGGCGCGGGCCGCCGGCGGCAGCGCGGTGGGCGCCGCGCCGGTGTCGAGGGCCGCGGG
>NZ_JBFTER010000016.1:0-66291 GCF_047229345.1 Cellulomonas jepli
CTCCCGGACGGCCGCGGCGCCGTCGGCCCGTCGGCGCGCGGGCGACCCCGCGCGCGGCGCCGCGTACGACGTCCTGCGGGCCGTCGACACGAGCGACTCCTACGCCAACCTGGTGCTGCCGCCGCTGCTGCGCGAGCGCCGCGTCGCCGGGCGCGACGCGGCGTTCGCGACCGAGCTCGCCTACGGGACGCTGCGGCTGCGCGGGCGCTACGACGCCGTGATCGAGCTGTGCGCGTCGCGTCCCGCGGCGTCGATCGACCCGCCGGTGCTCGACCTCCTGCGCCTGGGGATGCACCAGGTGCTCGGGATGCGGGTGCCCGCGCACGCTGCCGTCTCGGAGACCGTCGGCCTGGCCCGCGAGCGCGCCGGGACCGGCGCGTCGCAGTTCGTCAACGCCGTCCTGCGTGCCGCGTCGCGCGAGCCGCTCGAGACGTGGCTCGACCGCGTCGCCGAGGCGGCCCAGCCCGCCGACGACACCACGCGGCTCGCGGTCACGCAGAGCCACCCGGCCTGGGTCGTGCGCGCGCTGCGTGAGGCCCTCGCCGGGTCCGGGCGCCCGGTCGGCGAGCTCGAGGACCTCCTGCGGGCGGACAACGAGGCCCCGCACGTGACGCTCGTCGCCCGCCCCGGCCTGGTCGACCCCGGCGAGCTCGCCGCGGACGCCGGCGCCCGCCCGGGCCGGTGGGCCCCGACTGCGCTCGTGCTCGACGGCGGCGGCGACCCCGCGGCGCTGGCCGCGGTCCGCGACGGGCGGGCAGGGGTGCAGGACGAGGGCAGCCAGCTCGTGACCCTCGCGCTCACCGGTGCCCCGCTCGACGGCCCGGACGAGCGATGGCTCGACCTGTGCGCGGGACCCGGGGGCAAGGCGGCCCTGCTCGGTGCGGTCGCCGCGCAGCGTGGGGCCCGGCTCGTCGCCAACGAGGTGCAGCCGCACCGCGCGCGCCTCGTCGAGCAGGCCGTCGCCGGCCTCCCCGCGGGGGCGGTCGAGCAGGTCCGCACCGGCGACGGGCGCACGCTGGGCACCGACGAGCCGGGCGCCTACGACCGGGTCCTCGTCGACGCACCGTGCACCGGCCTGGGGGCGCTGCGCCGGCGCCCCGAGTCACGCTGGCGGCGGACCCCGGCCGACCTCGCCGGACTCGCCGAGCTGCAGCGTGCGCTGCTCACGTCGGCGCTGGCGGCCGTCCGCGTCGGCGGCGTCGTGGCCTACGTGACGTGCTCCCCGCACCTCGCGGAGACCCAGCTCGTCGTCAAGGACGTCGTCCGGGCGCGCACGAAGGCCGGCGACGGGGTCGAGGTCCTCGACGCCCGTGCGGCGGTCCTGGCCGTGGCGCCCGCGATCGAGCTGCCGGAGCGCGACGACGTTCAGCTGTGGCCGCACGTGCACGGGACCGACGCCATGCACCTGACGCTGCTGCGGCGCACGTCCTGACCGGGGAGGCGGCCCGGGGCGCCACGGCGCGGGGGCCGGGGGCCGCCGGTCGGCGTGCGGTGCTGCCTCGTGACTAGGCTGACCGGGTGCGCGCGCTGATCAACCCGAGCATCCTGTCCGCCGACTTCGCCAACCTCGAGCGTGACCTCGCCGCGATCGCGGGCGCGGACTACGCGCACGTCGACGTGATGGACAACCACTTCGTGCCGAACCTCACGATCGGCCTGCCGGTCGTGCAGCGGCTCGTCGAGGCCTCGCCGGTCCCGGTCGACGTGCACCTGATGATCGAGGACCCGGACCGGTGGGCGCCCGCGTTCGCGGAGGCGGGTGCCGCGTCCGTGACGTTCCACGCGGAGGCCGCCCAGGCTCCGGTGCGCCTCGCCCGCGAGCTGCGCTCCCTCGGGGCGCGCGCCGCGGTGGCGGTGCGGCCCGCGACGCCCGTCGAGCCGTACCTCGACCTGCTCGACGAGCTCGACATGATCCTCGTGATGACGGTCGAGCCGGGGTTCGGTGGCCAGACGTTCATCGAGGGCACGCTCCCGAAGATCCGCCGGGCCCGCGCGGCGATCACCGCGGCCGGCGCGGACACGTGGATCCAGGTCGACGGCGGGGTGTCGCGCAGCACGATCGAGCGCGTCGCCGCGGCGGGGGCGAACGTCTTCGTCGCCGGGTCGGCGGTCTACGGGGCCGACGACGTCGCGGCGGAGATCGCCGCGCTGCGCGACCTCGCGGAGCAGGGGCTGCGCGCTGGGCAGTGACCGGCGCGGCGTGCCCGGCTCGGCCTGACTGGCGCGGCGTGTCCGGCGCCGGGTGACTGGCGCAGTCTGTCGGCGCAGCGTGACCGGCGCAGCCTGTCGGCGGGCCCTGTCCGGCCGAGCCGGTCCGGGCCGACGCGACCGGCGCAGCGTGTCCGGCGCGGCCTGAGCGTCCGCGCACGGCGTCGACGGCGGGGCGGCCCGCACGGCGGGACGGGGGACCGGGTCACGGTCCCGCGCGCCCGGGGCGGGGGAGTGTCGGCACCCGGACACCCCGGCGGGCGGGAATGCGGGGTGTGCCATGATCGTTGCTCAGCAAGAACACGCACACACGTGCTCCGGGGTCGGTGCAATTCCGAGCCGGCGGTGACAGTCCGCGACCCGTGAGGCTCCTCGTGAGCCGAGCGGTTGACCTGGTGGAACTCCGGGACCGACGGTGAAAGTCCGGATGGGAGGAGACGTGGCGTGCCCGCGGCCGACGGTCGCGTGCACGTGGCAGCGGCGACCCCTGGGGTCGTCCTCCGCCGAGACCCCGGAGCCCTGACCGGCACGGGAGGACGGCGATGGGCACCGAGACCCACCACGGCGCGACGCTCCTCGGCACGCCCGCCCGCACCGGGGCGCCCCGTCCCGCGCCGGGCGCTCCCGCGGAGCCCGCCGCGACACGCCCCGCACCGGGCGCGGCCATGACCCGCGCGGCCATGACCCCCGCGGCCGCGACCCCCGCGGAGACCGCCGCGATGCGCCACGCCCTCGACCTCGCCCGCCGGGGACCCGCCCACGGGCCGAACCCGCGGGTCGCCTGCGTGCTCCTCGCGCCGGGCGCCACCCTCGACCCGTCGGGAGCGCCGGACCCGGCCGCCGTCCTCGGCGAGGGCTGGCACCGGGGTGCCGGGACCGCGCACGCCAAGGTCGCGGCCCTGGCCGACGCCCGCCGCCGCGGCCACGACGTGCGCGGCGCGACCGCCGTGGTGACCCTCGAGCCGTGCGACCACACGGGCCGCACCGGCCCGTGCAGCGTCGCGCTCCTCGACGCGGGGGTCGCCCGCGTCGTGGTGTCCGTGGCCGACCCGAACCCGCAGGCCGCCGGGGGAGCGGACCGCCTGCGCGCCGCGGGCGTGGACGTCCACGTGGGCGTGCTCGCCGAGCAGGGCCGGCAGACCCTCGGGGCCTGGCTGCCCGCCGTCGAGCGCGCACGCCCGTTCGTCACGCTCAAGTTCGCCACGAGCCTCGACGGTCGCGTCGCCGCCGCGGACGGGTCGAGCCGCTGGATCACCTCCGCCCAGTCCCGCCGGCACGCGCACGACCTGCGCGCCGAGGTCGACGCGATCGTCGTCGGCACGGGCACCGCGCTCACCGACGACCCCTCGCTGACCGCCCGCACCGCGGACGGTGCCCTGACGCACCACCAGCCGCTGCGCGTCGTCGTCGGGCACCGTGACCTGCCCGCCGGCGCGCGCCTGCACGGCCCCGGCGGCGAGCTCGTGCACGTGCGCGCCCACGACCCCCACGAGGTGCTGCGCGTCCTGCACGGGCGCGAGGTGCGGCACGTCCTCGTCGAGGGCGGCCCGATGCTCGCCGCGGCGTTCCTGCGCGCCGGCCTCGTCGACGAGGTGCACGCGTACGTCGCACCCGTCCTGCTCGGCGCCGGGCGGCCCGCGCTCGCGGACCTCGGCGTCACCACGATCGCGGGCGCGCTGCGCCTGACCCCCCGCGAGGTGGTCCACCTCGGGCCCGACGTCCTCGTCGTGGCGACCCCGGACGCCCCCGCACCCCTGACCGGCACGAGCACGACCAACGAGGAGAGCTGATGTTCACAGGCATCGTCGAGGAGGTCGGCGCGGTCGTCGCGGTCGAGCCCGGCGCCCACGACGGCACCGCGGGCGGCGGCGAGGCGGACGCCCGCCTGACGGTCCGGGGGCCGCTCGTCGCGTCCGACGCGCGCCTCGGGGACTCCATCGCGGTGTCCGGGGTGTGCCTCACGGTCGCCGCCCTCGGTGACGACGGCACGTTCACCGTCGACGTCATGCCCGAGTCGCTGCGCCGCACCGCCCTCGGCGACCTGGTCGCCGGCAGCCCGGTGAACCTGGAGCGCGCCCTGCGGGCCGACGCACGCCTCGGCGGGCACGTCGTGCAGGGGCACGTCGACGGGGTCGGGACCATCCGCGCCCGCCGGCCCGGACCGCGGTGGGACGACGTGGAGGTCGAGCTCGACCCGCACCTCGCGCGGTACGTCGCGGAGAAGGGGTCGATCACCGTCTCCGGGGTCTCCCTGACGGTCACGCACGTGTCCGACGACGCGTTCGGCGTCTCGCTCATCCCCACGACGCTCGAGGCGACCACGCTCGGCGGCCTCGCGCCCGGCTCGCGCGTGAACCTCGAGGTCGACGTGCTCGCGAAGTACGTCGAGCGCCTGCTCGCGACCGGCACGGCGACCGGCAGGGTGAGCCGGTGAGCGCGCCCGTGCGCCTCGGCACCGTCGAGGACGCGCTCGAGGCGCTGCGCGCCGGCCGGCCGGTGCTCGTCGCCGACTCCCCGGAGCGGGAGAACGAGGCCGACGTCATCCTCGCCGCGCAGTCCGCGACCCCCGAGTGGGTCGCCTGGACGATCCGGCACTCCTCGGGCTACCTGTGCGCGCCCATGCCCGCCGCGCGCGCCGACGCCCTCGAGCTCCCGCTCATGGTCCCGCGCAGCGAGGACCCGCGCCGCACCGCCTACACCGTCACGGTCGACGCCGCGCGCGGGGTCACGACCGGCATCTCCGCCGCGGACCGCGCGCACACGCTGCGCACCCTCGCGGACCCCGCGTCGGGCCCCGAGTCCCTCATCCGCCCCGGACACGTCCTGCCGCTGCGGGCCGTCCCCGGCGGCGTGCTGCACCGGGCCGGGCACACCGAGGCCGCCGTCGACCTGTGCCGCCTCGCGGGTCTCGAGCCCGTCGGCGCGATCGCCGAGCTCGTCAACGACGACGGCACGATGGTCCGCCTCCCCGAGGCCGCCGGTCTCGCGGAGCGCGAGGGGCTCGTGCTGCTCACCATCGAGGACCTCGTCGCCTGGCGACGCACCCACGACCCCGTCGAGGCACCGGACGCCGCCGGCCGGGCCGGCGCCCCGCACGCGCCCACCCAGCCCCGCGTGCACCCGACCCACACCGCGTACCTGCCGACCCGCCACGGGGACTTCCGCATCCACGGGTACCGCGACCTGCGCACCGGCGCCGAGCACGTCGCGCTCGTCTCGACCGCGGGCCTCGCCGACGTCCCCGTCGTGCGGGTGCACTCCGAGTGCCTCACGGGCGACGCCTTCGGGTCCGCCCGCTGCGACTGCGGCCCCCAGCTCGACGCCGCCCTCGCGCTCGCGGCCCGCGACGGCGGCGCGGTCGTCTACCTGCGCGGGCACGAGGGCCGCGGCATCGGCCTGCTCGCGAAGGTCGCCGCCTACGCGCTGCAGGACGAGGGCCGCGACACCGTCGAGGCGAACCTCGACCTCGGCTGGCCCGCGGACCGCCGCGAGTACGGCGCCGCCGCCGCGATCCTCACCGACCTCGGGGTGACCCGCGTGCGGCTCCTGACGAACAACCCCGCGAAGGTCACCGGGCTGCAGGCCCACGGCGTCGCCGTCACCGAGGTCCGCGGCCTCGAGGTGGGCCGCACCCCGCACAACGAGGCCTACCTGCGCACCAAGGCCAGCGCCATGGGCCACGTGCTGCCCGGCCTCGACGCCCGCGGGATGCCCGCCCCCGACGCTCGGCCCCGCACCGTCGAGCCCGTGCACGTCGACCCGGTGCACGTCGACCCGGTGCACGCCTCCCCGCCGCGGCCGGGCACCGACACCGCCGACCACGTCCTCGACGGCGCGACCCGACCCACGGCCAGCACCGTCCCCACCCCCGTCCCGACCCCCACGAACCAGGAGACCCCCGCATGAGCGGCGCCGGAGCCCCCACCCTCACCGTCGACGGCAGCGGGCTGCGCGTCGTCGTCGTCGCCGCGAGCTGGCACACCGTCGTCATGGACGGCCTGCTCGCCGGCGCGCAGCGCGCGCTCGCGGACGCCCACGTGAGCGACGTGACCCTCGTGCGGGTCCCGGGCACGTTCGAGCTCCCCGTCGCCGCGAAGCACGCGGCCGAGCACGGCGCGGACGCCGTCGTCGCGCTCGGCGTCGTCATCCGCGGGGGGACACCGCACTTCGACTACGTGTGCCAGGCCGCGACCCTCGGGCTGACCGACGTCGCGGTCCGCACCGGCGTCCCGGTCGGCTTCGGGGTCCTCACGTGCGACGACGAGGCCCAGGCCCTCGACCGCGCGGGCCTGCCGGGGTCGCACGAGGACAAGGGCGCCGAGGCCGCGCAGGCCGCGGTCGCGACCGTCGTCGCGCTGCGCGGGTCGCTCGGGGCGCCGCTCGGGGGGGCCCGGTGATCGACTGGCTCTTCGACGCCCAGCTCGTCGTCGCGGGCGCGCCCATCCTCGTCCGCGAGGTCGTCGGCAACCTGTTCGGGCTCGCGTCCGCGGTGGGCGGCCTGCGCCGGCGGGTGTGGGCGTGGCCCGTCGGCATCGTCGGGAACGTCCTGCTGTTCACGGTGTTCCTGGGCGGGGTCTTCGACACCCCGCAGGCCAAGGACCTGTACGGGCAGGCCGGGCGGCAGGTCTTCTTCGTGGTCGTCGCGGTCTACGGGTGGGTGCGCTGGCGCCAGGCCCGCGGCGCCGGCGACGGCCCGGCGATCGTGCCGTCCTGGGCGGGCACGCGCGGCCGCGTCCAGCTGCTCGTCGCCGCCGTCGTCGGGACCGTCGTCACCGCTCTCGTCTTCCAGGCCCTCGGCTCGTGGGGACCGTGGGCCGACGCGTGGATCTTCACCGGCAGCCTGCTGGCGACCTACGGCATGGCCCGCGGGTGGACGGAGTTCTGGCTCGTGTGGATCGCGGTCGACGCCGTCGGCGTCCCGCTGCTGCTGCGCGCCGGGTACTACCCGTCGGCCGTGCTCTACGCCGTGTACGGGGGAGTCGTGCTCTACGGGTTCACCGTGTGGGTCCGCGCCCAGCGCACCGGGCAGGCCCAGGAGGTCACCGCGTCGGCCGGGGCGGGCACGCTCGCGGTGGACGCGCCCGCCCCCGAGCGCGCGGGCGTCTAGGCTCAGCGCGTGAAGACGTTCGACTCGCTGTTCGCCGAGCTGGCCGAGAAGGCCACCACCCGCCCCGCAGGATCCGGAACCGTCGCCGAGCTCGACGCCGGCGTCCACGCGATCGGCAAGAAGATCGTCGAGGAGGCCGCCGAGGTGTGGATGGCCGCCGAGCACGAGGGCGACGAGCGCACCGCCGAGGAGATCTCGCAGCTGCTCTACCACCTGCAGGTCCTCATGCTCGCGCGCGGCCTCACGCTCGAGGACGTCTACGCCCACCTCTGAGCCGCCCGCACGACCCCGGCCCGGACAGCCGCGCACCCGCCGCGCGCCCGGGCCGCCACCCGACCGAACCACCCCGTGAGGACCACGTGCTGAGGATCGCCGTCCCCAACAAGGGCTCCCTGTCCGAGCCCGCCGCCGACCTGCTCCGCGAGGCCGGCTACCGCCAGCGCCGCGACTCCCGCGAGCTCGTGCTGCCCGACCCCGACAACGACGTGGAGTTCTTCTTCCTGCGGCCCCGCGACATCGCGGTGTACGTGGGGGAGGGGACCGTCGACGTCGGCATCACCGGCCGGGACCTCCTGCTCGACTCCGCCTCGACCGCGACCGAGCACCTCCGCCTCGGCTTCGCGCGCTCGACGTTCCGCTTCGCCGCCCCCGCCGGCCAGCTCACCGACATCGCCCAGATCGCCGGGCACCGCGTCGCGACCTCCTACCCGGTGCTCGTCGCCGACTACCTGCGCGAGCGCGGCGTCGAGGTCTCCGGGATCGTGCGCCTCGACGGGGCGGTCGAGACGGCGATCCGCCTCGGTGTCGCCGACGTCATCGCCGACGTCGTCGAGACCGGCACCACGCTGCGCGCCGCCGGCCTGGAGATCTTCGGGGAGCCGATCCTGCGCTCCGAGGCCGTCCTGGTGCGCCGCGCCGACGGCGAGGAGCCCGCCGGGCTCGACGTGCTGACCCGCCGGATCCAGGGCGTCCTGACCGCCCAGCAGTACGTCCTCATGGACTACGACGTCCCGCTCGCGCTCGTCGACCAGGCCGTCGCGATCACCCCGGGGCTCGAGTCCCCGACCGTGTCCCCGCTGCACAACCGCGAGTGGGCCGCCGTGCGCGCCATGGTGCGGCGCGACGAGACCAACCGCGTCATGGACGCGTTGTACGACGTGGGCGCGCGCGCGATCCTGGTGACGTCGATCCACGCGTGCCGGCTCTGACCCCGCGGCACACCGCCCCAGGAGAGGGAGCATGACCAGCGGCGACCCCGACGCCGGACCCCACGCCGACCGCATCGCCGAGCTCTACGCGACGTTCCGTCCGCGGCTCGCGCGCCTCGTCACGCTCGCGCTCATGGTCCTCGTCCTCGGGCTCACCGCCGCCCTCGTCGTCGCCCTGCCGTCCATCGGGCCCGAGGGCGAGTCGTTCGGGGACCAGCTCGGCATGGGGCTGCTCGGCGCCGGGATCGCCTGGTTCTGCTGGCGGCAGGCCAGCGTCCAGGCGCGCGTCGACCGCGACGGCGTGACCGTCCGCAACCTGCTGCTCACCCGGCGGCTCACCTGGGCCGAGATCGTCTCCGTGCGGTTCGGCCAGGGCCGCCCCTGGGTGCAGCTCGACCTCGCCGACGGCGACACCCTCGCCGTCATGGGCGTGCAGCGCTCCGACGGCGCGTACGCCGACGCGCAGGCCCGGCGCTTCGCGACCCTCGTCGCCCTGCACTCCCGCACCCCGCGCGACGACTGACCGCAAGCCTCCGGCGCCACGCACCCCGCCGGACGACCGGGGCCTGCCTGGCGGCCCCACCCGGCTGCACGCCCGGTGGCCGCACCCCGCACCCCGCTTCGCGCCTGGTAGCGGGACCCGGCGTCACGCCGGCGGCCGCCCGTCGTGCTCCCGCACTCCCGCGCGACGACCGCGCCGGGCCCGCCCCGGCCCGCTCAGGCGCTCGCGGACCCCGCAGCGAGCCGCTCGGCGTGCACCCCGGCGGCCGCGACGGCGAGGAACGACGCCGGGTCCCTGTCGAGCCCGCGCCCCATCGTGGAGAGCCGCACGGGCGTCCCGCGCAGCGCCTCGAGCAGGTCCGGCCCGGTCGGCACGTCGACGAGCCGGTGCCGCCCCGTGGGAGCGGCGAGGACCCGGGTCTGCGCACGCACCCGGGCGTCGAGCTCGTCGAGCCCCGCCCCGGCGGCCGCGAGCCCGGGGACGACGACGTCGGCGGGCGAGAGCGCCACCCGCCCGTACGCGGTCGTGGAGTGGTGCGAGACGCCGAGGTGGCGCTCGCGCGCGTCCGCCCCGGAGACCCGCAGCGACGCCACGGCGCGCCCGCCGAGCACCCCGGCGGCGTTCACGGCCTCGCCGGCGGCGACCCCGGAGAATCCCCAGCGCGTCCCGGTGCCCAGGTTGCCCGGCCCCTGCGCGACGACGGCGAGGTCCGCGCCGGCGACGAGCCGGGCCGCGAGCAGGCCCGTGTGCACCGTGACGGCCTCGAGGTCGCCCCCGAACGCCTGCCCGGTCGTCACGCACGCCTCGATCCAGCCCGCGTCGCGCAGCCCCGCGACCGTCCGGGAGAACCACGCCGGCAGGGCGCCGCCGTCCGTCATCACGTAGACGACGCGCGGCTCGGGCCGCCCGTGCAGCGCCGCGGAGTGCCGGGCGCCCGCGACGACGGCCGGCAGCGCCGAGTGCAGGTCCGCGACCACGACGGGCAGCCCGGCGAGGTCGTCCGCGTCGCGCAGCACCTCGTGGTGCGCGGACTCCTGGTCGTCGACGCCGAGCACCGTGGCCTGCAGCGGGGTGTACCGGGCCTTGACCAGGTGCCCCGGCCCGGCCGGGGGGTCGGCGGGCACGCGGTCCGCGAGCGCGGCGACCATCGCGTAGCCGCCCGTCCCGAGCCCGCGCGCGAGCGCCGACACGTTGAGCAGCACCCGGTCGCCGACCTGCGGCTCCCCGACGAGGCCCGGGTACGCGAGCGCCCGCACCCGCCCGTCCGCGGGGAGCCCGCCGACCGGCTCGCCCTCGAGCTCGACCTGCATCTCGACCGCCCCCGGCCACGACGCGCCGCCCGACACCACGACACCCGCACGCCACGTGATCACCGCTGCAGGCTACCGGCGACTACGGTGGAGCCGATGCCCGACCAGATCCACCCCGCCGAACGGCTGCTCAACCTCGTCATCGCCCTGGTGAACACCTCGGGGCGCATGACGAAGGAGCAGATCCGTCGCAGCGTCGCGGGGTACGCCGACGCCCCGTCCGACGACGCGTTCGAACGCATGTTCGAGCGCGACAAGGACACGCTCCGTGACCTCGGCATCCCCGTGCTCACCGTCACCGGCGCCGGGCACGGCGACGACATCGGGTACCGGATCGACCAGGAGGCCTACGCCCTCCCGCCCGTCGACCTGACCGCCGCCGAGCTCGGGGTGCTCTCGCTCGCCTCGGAGTTCTGGCAGGACAAGTCCGTGCGCACCGACACCGAGCGGGCCCTGACCAAGCTCCGCGCCGTCGGCGACGCCCCCGAGGCGTCCGACCTCGTCGCCGGGCTCGCCCCCCGCGTGCGCGCCGCCGGGGGAGCGTTCGGCCCGCTGCTCGACGCCGTGCACGCCCGCCAGGCCGTCCGCTTCACCTACCGCGCCGCGAGCACCGGGGAGGTCCGCGAGCGCGTCGTCGAACCCTGGAAGCTCCTCGCCCGGCGCGGCGGCTGGTTCCTCGTCGGCCACGACCGCGACCGCGACGCCCCCCGCTCCTTCCGGCTCAGCCGCATCGAGGGCAAGGTCCGCACCGTCGGCGCCCCCGGCGCGTTCCCCGAGCCGGACCCCGCGCGCCTCGGCACCGCCCTGCACAGCTGGGCCGCGGGGGAGGAGCGCATCGCGACCCTCGCCATCCGCCCCGAGCGCGCCGAGGCGCTGCGCGTGCGCGCCGTCCGCACCCCCGCCACCACGCCCGACGACGTCGACCTCGCCGACCCGCGCGTCGCCGCCGTCCTCGCCGACCGCGACGTCGTCCGCATCCCCTTCACCGCCCTGTGGGACCTCGCCGAGGAGATCGTCGGCTACGGCGACGCCGTCGTCGTGCTCGCCCCCGAACCCCTGCGCGCGACCGTCCTGCGCCTCCTGCGCACCGCCGCCGAGCTCGTCACCCGGGGGGCCGACCATGGCTGAACGCGCGAGCGACCGCCTCCTGCGCATGCTCGGCATGATCACCTACCTCGACCGCCACGCCGGCGTCCCCGTCGAGCAGGTCGCCGAGCAGTTCGGCGTCACCCCCGCGCAGGTCATCGACGACGTCGACACCCTCTGGATGACCGGCACCCCCGGGTACTTCCCGCACGACCTCATCGACTTCGACGCCGCGTCCTACGAGGCCGGCGTCGTCCGCCTCACCGAGTCCCGCGGCATGACCCGCCCCCTGCGCCTCGGCACCCGCGAGGCCGTCGCGCTCGTCGCCGCCCTGCGCGCCATGGAGGAGGCCCTCGGCCCCCGCCTCGAACCCGCTCGCGCCGCCGTCCTGTCCTCCGCCCTCGCCAAGCTCACCGCCGCCACCGGGGAGGCAGCCGCGACCATCGACGTCCGGCTCGCCGTCGACGGCGCCCCCGAGGTCGTCGAGGCCCTCTCCGCCGCACTGCGCGACTCCCGCCGCCTGCGCCTGCGCTACGTCAACGCCGCCGACGTCGCCAGCACCCGCGACGTCGACCCCGTCCGCCTCGTCACCGACGACGAGCGCTCCTACCTGCTCGCCTGGTGCCTGCGCGCCGACGACGAACGCCTCTTCCGCGTCGACCGCATCCTGCGCGCCGAGGTCCTCGACGAACCCGCCCGGCCCCACCGCGTGCGCGCCGACGCCGACGTCTTCCGCCCCGACCCCGCCGGCGGTCTCGTCACCCTGCACCTGACCAGCCAGGGCCGCTGGGTCGCCGAGAACGTCCCCGTCGAGGCCGTCCGCAACCACGACGACGGCACCTTCGAGGTCGACCTGCGCATCGCCAACCGCGCGTTCCTGCGCCACCTCCTCCTCCAGGCCGCCGACGACATCCTCGAGGTCCGCCCCGCCGACGCCGCCGCCGACGTCTCCGCGGTCGCCCGCGCCGCCCTCGACGCCTACGGCCCCCTCGCGGACTGACCCCCCGTCGGCCCGGCACGCGTCCCGGCACCGGACTGACGACTACGCTGGCCCGATGCTCTGGTTCCTCGTCTGGACGGTCCTCGTCCTCGCCGCCGTGGCCGGCGCCGTCCTCCTCGGCCGCAGCCTCTGGCGCAAGGTCCAGGACCTCGGGGCCGCGGCCGCGGAGGCCTCCGACGTGCTCGGACGGCTCGCCGACCAGGTCGACGCGCTCGCGGACGCCGCGGGGCAGCCCGAGCCGGTGCGCGCGCAGCTGGTCGACGACACGGACGTCCTCCGGGAGCGCCTCGCGGAGCTGCGTCGCGCCGCCGCGGGTCGGCGTGCGGTGCGCCGCCTGCAGCACGAGGAGACGTACGCACGGTGGCGGGCGTACAGCCGCTGAACAGATCGCCGGATCGACGGTCGAAGCGCTTCGACGGGGTTAGGATCGTCTGACCCACCGATGTTCGAGGGAGAGCACCCCATGTTCGGCAACGCTGTGAAGCCCACGCACATCCTGATCCTGGTGATCGTGATCATCCTGCTGTTCGGGGCGAAGCGGCTTCCCGACCTCGCGCGCAGCGTCGGCCAGTCCCTGAAGATCTTCAAGAGCGAGGTCAAGGACCTCACCGACGACAAGGACAAGGGAACCCCCGCGGCGCCGGTCGCCGGGACGCCCGCGAGCTACACGACGCCCGCGACGCCGCCCGCCCCGTACGCGAACGGCTCGATCCCCGATCCCGTCGTCGCTGCGGAGCCCGTGCGCCCGGCCGAGCCGCCCGTCGAGGGCGGCGGCCAGCCCCGGGCCTGACGCGTCGTGCCTGCTGAGCGCCGCCGGGGCGAACCCGGCGGCCGGATGCCGCTGCGCGAGCACCTCCTCGAGCTCCGCAAGCGGCTCTTCCTCGCGGCGTGCGGGCTCGTGCTCGGCGCCGTCGCGGGGTGGCTGCTGTTCGACCCGGTCTTCGAGGCGCTCCAGGAGCCGCTGCTCGACGCCGCGGCCGACCGTGGCGCCTCCGCCTCCGTCAACTTCGGTGGCCTGGCGACGGCGTTCGACATGCGGGTCAAGGTCTCGCTGTTCCTCGGCGCGATCCTCACGAGCCCGTGGTGGCTCTACCAGCTGTGGGCGTTCGTGACCCCCGGGCTCACCCGGCGCGAGCGGCTCTACGCGGTGGGCTTCGTCGCCGCCGCCGTCCCGCTGTTCCTGAGCGGCTCGTTCCTCGCGTGGACGACGCTCCCCGCGGCGGTCCGGGTCCTCACCGACTTCATCCCCGAGGACTCGACCAACCTCGTCGACGCCCAGACGTACCTGAGCTTCGTCATGCGCTTCATCCTGGCGTTCGGCGTCGCGTTCGTGCTCCCGGTCATCATGGTGTGCCTCAACCTGGCCGGGCTCGTGCGGGCCGCGACGTGGGGCCACGGCTGGCGCTGGGCGGTGCTGCTGGCGTTCGTCTTCGCCGCGGTGATGACCCCGACGCCGGACGCGGTGACGATGATCGTCATGGCCCTGCCCATCTGCGGGCTCTACTTCCTGGCGCTCGGCATCTGCCTGCTGCACGACCGGCGCGTCGACCGCAAGCGGCTCGCGGAGGGCCTCCCGCGGCTCGACGGCTCGGTCCCCGGCGAGGGCCTGACCACGTCGTGAGCGGCGCGCGCACCGCGCCGCGGTCGCGTCGATGAGCCGGCAGGGCGCCACGCCGCCGGCCCGGCGCCCTCCCGCGTCCGCCGGTCGCCTCCCGGCCGCCGGACGGGCCGCGTGAGCCGCCTCGGCGTCGTCGTGAACCCCACCGCGGCTCGTGGGCGGGGTGCGCGCGTCGGAGCAGGAACGGTCGCGCGGCTGCGGACGCGCGGGCACATCGTCGTCGACCTGTCGGCCCCCGACGCGGAGCGGGCGCGTGCCGCCGCGCGCCACGCCGCGGTCGAGGGGCTCGACGCTCTCGTCGTCGTGGGAGGCGACGGCATGGTGCACCTCGGCGCGAACGTCGTCGCCGACACCGACCTCCCGCTCGCGATCGTGCCCGCCGGCACGGGCAACGACCTGGCCCGGGCGCTCGGGATACCGCAGCGCGGCGTGGAGGAGCACGTCGCGGCGATCGAGCGCGGGCTCGACCACGGCCCCCGGTCCATCGACGCCGTGAGCGCCGGCCCGCCCGAGCACGCCGCGCGCGAATGGTACGTGGGGGTGCTCTCGTGCGGCATCGACGCCGCCGTCAACGCCCGCGCCAACGCCCTCACCTGGCCGCGGGGCAGCGCACGCTACGTCCGCGCCCTCGCGGGCGAGCTCGCGCGCTTCCGGCCCTACGGCTACCGGCTGACCCTCGACGACGGGGTGTGGGAGTCCGCCGGGACTCTCGTCGCCGTCGCGAACGCCCCGTGGTTCGGCGGCGGCGTGCACATCGCTCCCGGCGCGGTCCTCGACGACGGCCTGCTCGACGTCGTCGTCGCCGGGCCGTTCACGAAGGCCGGCGTCGTGCGCATCTTCCCCGGCATGTACGCCGGCCGGCACGTGACGCACCCCGCCGTGCAGGTCATGCGCTCCAGGTCGGTGCTGATCGAGCCCGTCGAGCGGCTCGGCGCCGAGCCCCCGCACGCGTTCGCCGACGGCGAGCGCCTCGGCCCCCTCCCGCTGCGCGCCGACGTGCACCCGGGCGCTGTCCGGGTGCTCGGGGGCACCAGCGCCTAGGGTTGTGGAGTGGCACGCACCGAACGATCGCGACCCGCGTCGCACGCAGCAGCAGGTTCGACCGCGCCGTCCCCGGCCGAGCGGTACGCGGCGGCCCGGCGGCGCACCGCGGCGGAACGCACCGAGCTCGCCCGGTTCGCCGAGGGCTTCGAGTTCGGCCTCGACCCGTTCCAGGTCGAGGCGTGCGAGGCCGTGGAACGCGGCAGCGGCGTGCTCGTCGCGGCGCCGACCGGTGCGGGCAAGACGGTCGTCGGCGAGTTCGCGGTGCACCTCGCGCTCGCGTCAGGGCGCAAGGCGTTCTACACGACCCCGATCAAGGCGCTCTCGAACCAGAAGTACGCGGACCTCGCGCGGCGGCACGGCGCGGACAATGTCGGCCTGCTCACGGGCGACACCTCGGTCAACGGCGACGCGCCCGTGGTCGTCATGACCACCGAGGTGCTGCGGAACATGCTCTACGCGGGCTCGCGCGCGCTCGACGGGCTGGGCTACGTCGTGATGGACGAGGTGCACTACCTCGCCGACCGCTTCCGCGGCCCGGTCTGGGAGGAGGTGATCATCCACCTGCCTGACGACGTCCAGCTCGTGTCGCTGTCGGCCACCGTCTCGAACGCCGAGGAGTTCGGCGACTGGCTCACGATGGTCCGCGGCGACACCCAGGTCGTCGTCAGCGAGCGCCGGCCGGTCCCACTGTGGCAGCACGTGCTGATCCGTGGCGACCTGCTCGACCTCTACGCCGGCCAGGTCGACCCGACCGACCCCGGGCCGAACCCGCCGATCAACCCGGAGATCACGCACCTCCTGCGCCGGCAGGAGCGCATCGACGGACCGCACCGCGGCCGGCGGGGTCCCGGCGACCGCGGGTTCCGTGGCCGGGGTCACGGGCCGTCGAACGCGCTGGGCGGGAACCGGCCGACGCCGCGGTTCGCGGTCGTCGACGTGCTCGAGCAGGCCGAGCTGCTCCCCGCCATCTTCTTCATCTTCTCGCGCGCCGGGTGCGAGGGCGCCGTCTCGCAGTGCCTCGCGGCCGGGCTGCGGCTGACCACCCCGGCGCACGAGGCCGAGATCCGGCGGGTCGTGGAGGAGCGGTGCGCGTCGATCCCGCCCGAGGACCTCGAGGTGCTCGGGTACTGGGCGTTCACCGAGGCGCTCGCTCGCGGCATCGCGGCGCACCACGCGGGGATGCTCCCGGTGTTCAAGGAGACGGTCGAGCACCTGTTCGCGCGCGGGCTCGTGCGGGTCGTGTTCGCGACCGAGACGCTCGCGCTCGGCATCAACATGCCCGCCCGCTCGGTCGTGCTCGAGAAGCTCGTGAAGTGGGACGGGTCCAACCACGTCGACATGACGCCGGGGGAGTACACGCAGCTCACCGGGCGGGCGGGGCGCCGCGGCATCGACGTCGACGGGCACGCGGTCGTCGTCGAGCACCCCGGGCTCGACCCGGTGGCCCTCGCCGGCCTCGCGTCCAAGCGCCTGTACCCCCTGAAGTCGAGCTTCCGGCCCACGTACAACATGGCCGTCAACCTCGTCGCGCAGGTCGGCCGGGACCGCGCACGCGAGGTGCTCGAGACGTCGTTCGCGCAGTTCCAGGCGGACCGCGGCGTCGTCGGGCTCGCCCGGCAGGCGCAGGCGCACACCGAGGCGCTCGACGGGTACGCGAAGGCGATGAGCTGCCACCTCGGGGACTTCTCCGAGTACGCGGGCATCCGCCGGGCGATCACCGCACGTGAGCGGGCGATCGCCAAGGAGTCGTCCGCCGCGCGGCGCGCCGACGTGGTCCGCTCGCTCGAGGGCCTGCGGGTCGGCGACGTCGTCGAGGTGCCGTGGGGCCGCCGAGGCGCGCACGCGGTGGTGCTCGACCCCGGGACGGCCGGCGGGTTCGACGGTCCCCGCCCGACGGTCCTGACGACCGACCGGCAGGTCCGGCGGCTCGCCGTCGCCGACGTCGGCAGCGGCGTGACGACCGTCGGGCACCTGCGGGTGCCCAAGGGCTTCAACGGGCGCGTCGCCGCCGCCCGGCGTGACCTCGCGGCGACGCTGCGGGACTTCGTCGTCGAGCTGCCGTCCGCAGACGGCACGCGGCGCGACGGGGGCCGTCGGGCGCGCGGGAGGTCCGGCGCCCGCGAGGACGCCACGCTCGACGAGCTGCGCCGCCGGCTCCGCGCGCACCCGTGCCACCAGTGCCCCGACCGGGAGGAGCACGCACGCTGGGCGGAGCGCTGGGAGCGCCTGCGTGCCGAGCACGACTCCCTCGTGCGCCGCATCGAGGGGCGCACCGGGTCGATCGCCAAGGTCTTCGACCGCACGTGCGACGTCCTGCTCCGGCTCGGCTACCTCACGACCGCCGAGCCCGAGCCCGCCAGCGCGCCCGGCACCCCGGAGGACGGCGACGGTGCGTGGCCGCCCGTGCCGGTCCGGGGGTCGGTCGCCGGACGCCCGGGCGCCGGCACGCGCACCGTGGTGACCCCGGACGGCCGGTGGCTGCGCCGGCTCTACGCCGAGAACGACCTGCTGCTCGCCGAGTGCCTGCGCCGGGGGGCCTGGGACGAGCTCGACGCCCCCGGCCTCGCCGCCGCGGTGTCCGCCCTGGTCTACTCGGCGCGGCGTGACGACCGCGAGGCCGAGCCGGGCATCCCCGGGGGGCCGGCGGGCACGCTCGGGCGTGCGCTCGACGAGACCGTCCGGATCTGGTCGGAGCTCGAGGACCTCGAGCGGGAGCACCGCCTCGAGACCCTCGCGCCGCCCGACCTCGGCCTGGTGCAGTCGATCCACCGGTGGGCGGCGGGCCGCAGCCTCGACGCGGTGCTGCGCGGCAGCGAGCTCGCGGCGGGCGACTTCGTGCGCTGGTGCAAGCAGGTCATCGACCTGCTCGACCAGCTCGCGCAGTCGGCACCCGACCCGCACGTGCGGCAGACGGCGGGACGCGCGGTCGGAGCGCTTCGCCGGGGCGTGGTCTCCTACTCGTCGCTGTGAGCCGCCTGTGAGGTGCCTGGGACGGGCGCCAGCGACCGGGGGAGGACGCTGCTCGGCCCCCGTGCCCGCTCGTGCAGGCTCCTTCGCAGGTCAGGCGCGGTGAACCTGGCTATCGTGCGGGTGTGACCTCCACCCTGTACCGGCGCGGCGTCGTCCACTCGTCCGCGGACCCCTTCGCCGAGGCGCTCGTCGTCGAGGACGGGACCATCGTGTGGATCGGTGCCGACGACACCGCCGACGGGCTCGCGGACCGTGCCGACGAGGTCGTCGACCTCGACGGCGCACTCGTCGCCCCCGCGTTCGTCGACGCGCACGCCCACGTGCTCGAGACCGGCTTCGCGCTCGAGGGCGTGGACCTCTCGGCCGCGGCCGGCGTGACGTCGCTCGCCGACGCGCTCGACGCCGTGCACGCCGCCGCCGAGGACGTCCGCGCCACGGGTGGCGAGCGCGCCGGCCTCCCGCTCCTCGGTCACGGCTGGGACGAGCTGGCCTGGCCCGAGGGCCGTGCGCCCACGCGCGACGAGCTCGACCGCGCCGCGGGCGGCGCACCCGTCTACCTCGCCCGCGTCGACGTGCACTCGGCCGTCGTCTCGACGTCCTTCGCCGAGGCGCTCGGGCTCCCGGCGCTGCGCGGCTGGCGCGACGACGGCCTCGTGACGCTCGACTCGCACCACGCGGCGCGCGACGCTGCCCGGGACGTCGACGCGGCCCGTCGCGACGCTCTCTACGCGCGCGTGCTGCGCACCGCAGCCGCCGCGGGCATCGTCGCCCTGCACGAGCACAGCGCGCCGCACGTCGACACCCGCGAGGGCCTCGTGGCGCTGCTCGGGATGACGACCGAGGCCGGGTCCGGCCTGCCGCACGTCGTCGGCTACCGCGCCGAGCTGTGCGTCACGAGCGACGACGCCCGCGACCTCCTCGCAGCGATCCCCGGGCTGACGGGGATCGGGGGCGACCTGTCGGTCGACGGCTCGCTCGGCTCCCGCACCGCCGCGCTGCGCTCCCCGTACGCGGACGCCCCGGCCGGCACCGAGCACCCCCGCGGCGTCCTGCACCTCAGCGCCGGCGAGGTGAGCAACCACGTCGCCGCGGTCACGCGCGCGGGCTCGCACGCCGCCTTCCACGTCATCGGCGACCGAGCGATGGACGAGGTCCTCGTGGGCCTGCGCGCCGCCGTCGACGTCGAGGGGGTCGGTGCGATCCGCGGCGCGGGCCACCGGCTCGAGCACGCGTCGATGATCGACGCCCCGACGCTCGCGGCGCTCGTGCTCCTCGGCGTGCGGGTCAGCACCCAGCCCGCGTTCGACGCCGCGTGGGGCGGTACCGGCGGCATGTACTCCCGGCGCCTCGGCGAGGGGCGCTCCGACGCCCTGCACCCGCTGGCCGACCTCGCCGCCGCGGGCATCCCGCTGGCGTTCGGGTCCGACTCGCCCGTCACGCCGTTCGACCCCTGGGGGGCCGTGCGCGCGGCGGTGACGCACCACGCCCCCGACCAGCGCATCTCCGCGCGCGCGGCGTTCCGTGCGCACACGCGCGGCGGCTGGCGTGCCGCCGGACTCGACCACACCGGCGCGGGGGAGATCCGGCTCGGCGCACCCGCGCACCTCGCCGTGTGGCGGGCCGAGCACCTCACCGTCCAGGCCGCCGACGGCCGGGTCTCCGCGTGGAGCACCGACGCCCGCGCGGGCACACCGCTCCTGCCCGACGTCAGCCCCGGCGCCCCGGCGCCCCGCTGCCTGCGCACGGTGCGTGCGGGCGTCGTCCTGCACGACGAGCTCGGCTGACCGCACCGCAGCGCCACCCCAACGGGCGGACGTGTCGACCGTCACGCCGACACACCGAGCGACACGCCGGGACCACCCGGCACGACACGCCGGGACGGGCCGCGCTGACCAGCCGCTAGACGCATGACCTGCGACGACGCGGCCTTGACACGTGCTGAGCAGCCGGTAGGTTCACGTGGTGTTCCGCTCTGGCGGACGACGGTCGGTCCGGAGATGCGTTGAGCACCCAGGGCCCGCCGCCCGTACAGGAGGACCCGGCTGGGCCCGCGTGTTCAGTAGAAAACGTACGCCGCACCACACGGTCGTGGCGTCCGGCACGAAGGACACGCGGGCCGGTCGGCCGGGTCACCCGGCTGACGTAGGCTTCTGCGGTGCCAGCCCGAGAGCCCTCGCGAGCGCTCAGCCTCGTGCTCGCCGCCGTCGGTGGTGTGCTCGCCTGGGCGGCGTTCCCCGACCTCGGGTGGTGGGGGACGGCCTACCTCGCCGTCGCCGCCCTGTTCCTCGCGATGCGACGCGACAGCGCCCGGTGGAACGCCCTGCTCGGCCTCGTCTGGGGCCTCGTCTTCTTCCTCCCGCACATCGCGTGGGCCGACTACGCCGTCGGCCCGGTGCCGTGGGTCGCCCTGTCCGTCGTCGAGGCCGGCTTCGTCGCGCTGTTCGGTGCCGCGTGGACCTGGGCCCGGCGCGGCAACGCGGTGTGGCGCAACGCCGGGCTGCAGACGATCGTGTTCGCGGTGCTCTGGGTCGCCGTCGAGGAGCTGCGGTCGGCCTGGCCCTTCGGCGGCTTCCCCTGGGGCCGGCTCGCGTTCTCCCAGGCGGACTCCCCGGTCCTCGCCTACGCCTCGTGGGGCGGAGCGCCCCTCCTGTCGCTCCTCACCGCCGCGATCGGCGTCCTGCTCGCCCTCGCGGTCCTCGCCGCGCGTCGGCTCGCGGTCGGCAGCACGGCGCTGCGGGTCGGTGCCGCGCTCGCGATCGTCGTCGGTGCGCTCCTGGTGCCGCTCCCGTCGGACGCGGAGTCCGGGCGCCTGGAGGTCGGGGCCGTGCAGGGCAACGTCCCGACGCCCGGCCTGGACGCGTTCGCCCAGCAGCGCGAGGTGCTGCACAACCACGCGGTCGGGACCCACGCGCTGCTCGAGCAGGTCGAGCCCGGCGAGCTCGACCTCGTGCTGTGGCCCGAGAACGGGACCGACGTCGACCCGCAGGTGGACGCCGAGGCCGCAGAGGAGATCGACGCCGCGGCGCGGGCCGTCGGGGCGCCGATGCTCGTCGGGACGGTCGAGTACCCCGAGTCGGGGGGCCGGTACAACACCGCCGTCTTGTGGGTCCCCGCACAAGGCGTCGTGGCCACGTACTCGAAGCAGCACCCCGCGCCGTTCGCCGAGTACATCCCGCTCCGGTCGCTCGTCCGGCCGTTCTCGTCCGCGGTCGACCTCGTCCGCAACGACATGCTCCCGGGCACGAAGGTCGGTCTGGTCCCGCTCGAGTCCGAGCGGCTCGGCCGCGTCGTCGGGATCGGTGACGTCATCTGCTTCGAGGTCGCGTACGACGCGCTGCCCCGTGACGCCGTCCGGGCGGGCGCCGAGGTGCTCGTCGTGCAGACCAACAACGCGTCCTTCGGCTACACGGCCGAGTCGACGCAGCAGCTCGCGATGTCCCGCGTGCGGGCCGTCGAGCACGGTCGGGCGACCGTGCAGATCTCGACGGTCGGGGTAAGCGCGGTGATCCAGCCGAACGGCGTCGTCAGCGAGCAGACCGGACTGTTCACCGCCGAGCAGCTGGTCGCGTCGCTGCCGCTGCGCGACTCCCTCACGCTCGCGTCCCGGCTCGGCGGGTGGCCGGCGTGGGTCGTCGACGTGCTGGCTCTGTGCATGGTGGTGACGGGGATGGCGGGTGCGCGGCGGATCCGGCGTGGGGAGCGACCGGACGGCGTCGGCTGAGGCCCGGGCGGACGCACGCCGGGGCGTCGGCGGAGGACTCGCGGCGCACGACGGCGGGGGAGGGCACGAGTCGGCGCCCGCCGCGCCAGTGAGGGAGCGCACGACCCCGTGCGCGCCGCGCCGGCGCGCACGGACGACCCGCAAGGGCCGCACGGCGAAGGGCGGGTACCGGCAGCTGCCGGTACCCGCCCTTCGTGGATCCTCACCTCATCGCGGTGCGGACGCCCTCACGGCGTCACGCGCTGCGGCGCAGCTTGCCCGCCCGGAGCAGGCCGAGACGCTCGTCGAGGAGCTCCTCGAGCTCCTTGACCGTCCGGCGCTCGAGCAGCATGTCCCAGTGGGTGCGCGGCGGCTTGCCGGCCTTCGGCTCCGGGCGCGACGCGTCGCGCAGGAGCGCCTCCTCACCGCATCGGCACTCCCAGACGAGCGGGACGTCGGCCTCGACGGAGAACGGGAGGATGATGGTGTGACCGTTGGGACAGTCGTAGTGCGCCTGGAGACGAGGGGCGAACTCGACGCCGTCCTCGGTCTCCATGCTGTGAGAACCGATGCGCATCCCGCGCAGTGACCGGTTCGACATCTGTGGACCTCCGTGCTGTTGCCTTACGAGATCTTCCACCGGGCTCAACGATGGAGGGACCCTGGGTGTTCCAGTCTGCCGTGAAGGTCTCGTGAACGCGCGCGGGGCCAGGAGCAGCGCAGATGCCGAGCCGGGCATACCCGGACGAACCCCCGCACGGGGCGCCGCGCGGATGTGACGGACGTCTCGCCTACCGGCTGGTCGGGGTCGATCAGGGGCCGTCGCGGGTGACCCGCTCGTGCGTGACACCCGTCACCAGCGCGGGTCCAGGACCCGGGCCCGGTCCTGCCCGAGGGCCACCTCGGCGCGGATACGCACCCCCGCCTGCGCGGCCTCCGCCTGCAGGACGCGCGACCACCCGCCCTCGAACGCGCCGCGGTCGCCGCCTCCGCGGCGGACGTACGCCACGAGCAGCGAGCCGCCGGGGGCGTCGTGCTCGAGGACGGAGGCGAGGACGTGCAGCAGGTTCGCCGCCACGACCGGGTCCGCGACCAGCGGGACCTCGGGGATCGGCAGGACGACGGGGAGCACCCGGTCGTCGGCGTCGAGGAGCACGAACCACAGCGCCGGTGGTCCCGAGCGGTCGCGTCCGACGAGGCCGAGCAGGAGCGCCAGGGCCTCGTCGGCGCTCTCGACCGTGCGGCCCACCGCGTCGGGCGTCTCGTGCTCCGGGAGTCGCAGCGAGTCCCAGGGGTCCGGCACCGCCGCGGGTGTCGGGTGCGAGTCCGGCGCGGGAGCGTGGGGGCCGGGCCCGTCGTCCGCAAGGGAGCGCCCGGCGGGCTCGTCCGGCGGGAGGGTCTCCCGATGGGGGCGCGGGCGCGGGAGCAGCTGGTCGTCGTCGGGGTTCATGGCGTGACGGTCGCCGACAGGGGCGCGGGGGAGGCGGCGGGTCGTCGCCGACGGCGGTCGGGGTCGCCGGCACCGGGTCTGTGGTTGGCGCGAGCGGGCCGGTGCGGGTGCGGGGCCGGCGGGGACCTGCGGGCGAGGAGGTCGACGCGAGCAGAGTGGCTGCCCCGTGCGGACGGGTCGACCGACCCACCGCGGTCGGCCCCCCGGCGTCGACGATCAGGCGTGCGGCGGCGCCGGCTGCGCGAGGACGACGCCGTCGGTGAACATGACCCCGTCGGAGAACCGGGCCTCGACCCGCCCGCCGCCGAACTGCTCGGCGTACAGCCGTGCGTACAGCCCGTCGGGAGCGGCCACGAGCTCGTCGTGCGAGCCGCGCTCGACCACGCGGCCGTCGTCGACCACGAAGATGACGTCCGCGTCGCGGATCGTCGAGAGCCGGTGCGCGATCGCGAGCGTCGTCCGCTGTCGCACCGCCCGCGCGAGCGCACCCTGCACGAGCCGCTCGGACGCGCTGTCGAGCGCGGACGTCGCCTCGTCGAGGATGAGGACGCGAGGGTCCTTGAGCAGCACGCGCGCGATCGCGATCCGCTGCTTCTCCCCGCCGGACAGCCGGTAGCCGCGCTCACCCACGAGGGTCCGGTAGCCGTGCTCGAACGCCTCGATCCGGTCGTGGATGTTGGCCGCGCGGCACGCCTCGACGAGCTCGTCGTCGGTCGCGTCGGGACGGGCGTAGCGCAGGTTGTCGGCGATCGTCGCGTGGAACAGGTACGGGTCCTGCGTGACCATGCCGACGGTGTCCGCGAGGCTCGAGAGCGCCAGGTCGCGGACGTCGTGGCCGTCGACGCGCACCGCGCCGCGGTCGACCTCGTACAGCCGCGGGACCAGGTAGCTGAGCGTCGTCTTGCCCGCGCCCGACGGCCCGACGAACGCGGCGAGCTGCCCGGGCTCGACGACGAGCGACACGTCGCGGACAGCCCACGGGCGCCGTCGGGAGCCGGCTAGCGCGTCGCCGGCGCCGGGTGCCGGCTCGTCGCGGGGCAGCCGGACCGCCCCGCCGCCGCCGGGGTGCCCGCCGCCGGACGGCGCCGCGAGACCGACCATCGCCCCGCGCATGCCGAAGCCGCCGCCTCCGCGCCCTCCCGGCGCAGGTGCCGGCTGCGTCAGCCGCGGCGGGGGCGGGTACCGGAACCACACGTGGTCCAGCTCGACCCGGCCCTGCGTCCGCTGCGGGTCGAGGTGCACGGCGCCCGGCCGGTCGGTGATCGCCGGCGTGAGGTCCAGGTACTCGAAGATGCGCCGGAAGAGCGCGAGCGACGTCTGCACGTCGAGCGCGACGCGCATGAGGGAGATGACGGGCATGAGCAGGCGGGCCTGCAGCGTGGAGAACGCCACGAGCGTGCCGGCGGTCAGCGTGGCCGTCCCCGCACGTCCGGCGATCATGTAGCCCGCGACGAGGTACACGAGCGCCGGTGTGATCGCCATGAAGGCGGTGACGACACCGAAGAACCCCTGGCCGGCCATCGCCTGCCGCACCTGGAGGGTGACCTGGCGGTCGTTCTCCGCGCGGTACCGGGCGATCTCGGTGTCCGAGCGGTTGAACACCTTGGTCAGCAGCACCCCGGAGACGCTGAGCGCCTCCTCGGTGATCGCCGTCATGTCCGAGAGCGACTCCTGCGTCTGGCGCGCGATGACCTGCCGCCGGGCGCCGACGCGGCGCTGCAGCACGATGAACACCGGCATGAGCGCGACCGCGACGACCGTGAGCTGCCAGCTCAGCAGGAGCATCGCGACGAGCGAGGCGAGCACCGTGACGGTGTTCGACAGGATCGACGACGCGGTCGTGGTCAGCACGGAGCGGACGCCGCCGACGTCGTTCGCGAGGCGCGACTGGATGGAGCCGGTCTTCGTCGCGGTGAAGAACGCGAGCTCCATCCGCTCGAGGTGCTCGAACAGGCGGCCGCGCAGGTCGGCCATCGCGAGGTTGCCGATCTTGGTCGTGAGGTACGTCTGCCCCACCCCGATCGCGGCGCTCAGCAGCGGGATGACGATCATCGCGGCGACGAGCCCCGTGAGCAGCGGCAGGTCGACCCCGGAGCCGTCGACCGGGAACAGCGCGTCGTCGAACACCCTCTGCGTGAGGAACGGCGTGACGATCCCGAGGACCGACGCCACGACGATCGAGAGCGCGACGAGCAGCAGCGCCCCGCGGTGCGGCGCGAGCAGGGCGCCGATGCGCCGCAGCAGGCCCGCGTCGCCGGCGCGGGCGGAGGCAGCGGGCGCGGTCGTCGAGGTCGCAGTCTGTGCGGGGCCCGTCCCGGTGGGGGCGGTGGGGTGCGAGGTGCCGGGGATGCCGTCCGGCTCTGGGGTCATGGGACCAGTCTCAGGCAAGCGTGGCCTCGACCGCGCGGGCGACGAGCGCCGAGTCGTCCGCCCCGTCCTCGCGCCACCGGCGCTGCTGGATCGCGCCGTTGCCGCGCGCGAAGACCTCCTTGACGTGGCTCGTCACCCACTCGAGGTCGCCGGAGGCCTCGAGCGCCGGCCGCACGTGGGCGAGGAGCCCGGCGACCACGTCGGCGGCGGGCACCGTGGTGCCGTGCACCGGGTCGACGAGCCCGCCGCTCAGGCCGGAGCGTGCCGCACGCCACGCGGCGACGCGCACGAGCTCGGTGCGGGGTTGCTCGAGGAAGGTCGGCTGCTGCGCCTCGGCGACCGCCGTGTCGGCGAGCGCGCGGACGAGGGCGCCCTGCAGCACCGCGTCAGCGGGGTCCAGGCAGACGTCCGGCACCCGCACCTCGACGGTGGGGTAGCGCGCGGACAGCCGGGCGTCGAAGTAGACCATCCCGTCGTCGAGGATCGTGCCGCTCGCCAGGAGGTCCCGGACGACGGAGCGGTACGTCGCGACGTCGCCGAAGGGGGCGGTCGGCCCGGCGGTCGGCCACCGTCCCCACACCTGCGAGCGGAAGCTCGCGTAGCTCGTGTCCTCGCCCTGGTGGTAGGGGCTGTTCGCGCTGAGGGCGAGGAGCACCGGTGTCCAGCGGCGCAGGTGGTCGATGATGACGACACCTTCGTGGTCGTCCTGCACCTCCACGTGGACGTGGCAGCCGCACGTCAGCTGGTCGCGCGCGACCTGCCCGAACTCGGTCCGGATCAGCCGGGCCCGGTGGTTCGCGATGACGGTGGCTGCGACACGCTGGGGTGCGGTCCCGAGAGCGGCGACGCGCGCGCCCGCGTGCTGGGCGGACGCGTCGGCCCGAGCACGCCCCGACCGCACCTCCGTCAGCAGCGCGTCGAGGTCGGTGCACGGGTGCGTCGAGGTCTCGACCTGCTCCTGCGTGAACTCCTTCTCGAGCTCGCCGCCCGGTGTGGAGTCGGGGACCGGCTCGGGCCTGCCGGCGGACGCGTGCTGCAGCACCGCGGCGGCCACCGCTCGCGGCGCCCCGTCGGGGGAGACGAGCAGGAACTCTTCCTCGATTCCGATGCTGCGCATGCGCACAGTGTGGAGGCGAGCGGCGGGTGTGTCCTGTGCAGGAGGTGCGCGAAGGGGCGAGGGAGAGGGAACGAGCTCAGAAGGGCCTCGGGGCTCGACCTCGGGCTCTGTCGTGCCGATACGAAGCAGGAGGCATCGAGCAGTGCGATAACGGAAACATGCGTTCTCGTTCCTGGTCCTGGCGCAGTTCGGCCGGCCCGGCGTGCGCGCCGCGCACGGACGCAAGGAGGGGAGAGGAAGGGGCGTGTTTCCGTTATCGATTGCGTGACGCGATAACGGACCGCGCCCGTGGTGTGGGTGAGAACCGGTACACCTGTGCCATGAGCAGCGCAGGTCGAACCCTGACCATCCACGACGTGACCGACCGGTACCTCGCCGGGCTGGAGGCGTCAGCGTCCACGCAGCGTCAGCGCCGATGGGCCCTGCGCGACCTGTGCGAGCACGCGGAGGAGGCCGGGCGCGGCCACGCGCAGGACGCGCTGCAGCCCGATGCCCTCGCGGCCTGGCTCGCCGCCCGGGAGACCCCCGAGGACGGACGACCCGCCTCCGTCGCCGGGGTCCGCGCGCGCGCGAGCGCCGCCCGGGCGCTCACCGAGTACGTGCGTGACCACCACCTCGTCCCCGGGCTCGCCGACGTCGGGGACGCCCTCAGCCGACCGGACACGGCGGCCGCGGTCCACGACCCGCGTGCAGGCCGGTACCTGCTGTCCATGGCCTCCTCGGGCAGCCCCTGGGGAGTCCCCGCCGCCGTCTGGGCACGCTTCTCCGCGCATGTCCACCTGCTCGCCGCCACGGGCGCCGGCGAGAACGACCTGGCGCGGCTGCGCGTCGAGGACCTCGGACCGCGCCGCGACGTCGTGACGCTGCGCGCCGGGTCCATGCCTCTGCCCGACCCCGCCCGCCGTTCGCTCGAGGTGTGGCTCGCCGCCCGGAGCGACGTCGTGCGCCGGCTCAGCGGATCGGACCCGGCGGCGCTGTGGATCCGGATCCACCCGGGCAAGGACCGCCGCACCGGCGTCATCGCCCCGGCGGGACTCGCGATCAGCGCGCGGGGGCTGCGCCTGTCGTTCCAGACCGTGCGGGCCGCCCTCGCCGCCGAGGACCCACGCGTCGCCGAGGTCAGCGTCCGGGACGTCCGGGCGCTGGGTCGGCTCGAGGACGCCCGCGCCTGACACGTGCGTGCGGTGCACATCCGCGGGACGGTCGCGCTCGGGGACGCCCGCGCCTGAGACGTGCGTGCGGTGCGCATGAGCGGGACGGTCGCGCGCCGGCGACGCCGCGGGGTGCGCCCCGGCACGATGCTGCCCGGCACCGTCCTGCCCGTGTCAGCGCCGCGCGTCGACCACCGCGTCGGGACGCGTGACCTCGTGCACCAGGTGCGCGCCGGGGTTCGCCTCGACCGCGTCGCGCAGGCCGTACCCGACCGACTGCAGGTACCTCTTCGTGGTGTCGAGGCTCTCGTGCCCGAGCAGCTCCATCACCTCGACGATCGACGCCGAGCTGTTCACGAGCTGGGTCGCGAACGTGTGCCGCAACGCGTGCACGCACGACTCGCCGCGCGGCGTGATCCCGGCGCGCGCGTACCAGCGGTAGACGAGGTGCTGCATGGCGCGAGGCGTGAACGGCCGCCCGTCCCGCTGCACGAAGAGCGCCTCCGCCGGCCGCGGCTCGCCGAGCCCGTGCTCCCGCTCCGCGAGGTACGTCTGGAGGGTGCCGACGGTCGCACGCGCCAGCGGGACGGTGCGGTGCTTGTTACCCTTGCCGAGGACGTGCAGGTGCGGGGAGCCGGTGAGGTCACGCACGTCCCCGACGGTGACCGCGCACGCCTCGGAGAGCCGGATCCCCGACGTCAGCAGGACCGACGCCAGCGCCAGGTCCCGCGCAGGCCACGGACGCCGCGACGTCCGGGCGGCGTCGGCGGTGGCGACCGTCCGCAGCAAGCGTTCCGCCTCGTGGAGCTCGAAGGGCGTGGGGGAGTAGGTGGGCTTGGGGCCTCTGCTGATGCGCGGGTCCTTCATCGGGTTCGCCGCCAGGAGGCCGTGTGCGCGCGCGTGCTCGCACAGCGCCGTCCACGCGGCCGCCGCACGTCGGCGGGTCGAGGCGCGGCGCGGCTCCGTCTCGATCCCGGGGCGGACGACGCGGCGCCGGTCCGGGGCCTGCGACCCGAACGCGGCGAACGCCTCCGCGAGGTGACGTGGGTGCAGGTCGCCGAGCGTCAGCACGGACACGAGCCGGACCGTCTCGTGGTACGTCGTCGGGCTCACACCCGCCGGCACCCGCTGCGAGGCGGCGCCCTCGAGAGACGGCGGCACGTGTCGCCCCAGGACCTCGGTCAGCGCACGCGCGACCAGCTGCACGTCGGCGACGTACGCACGGACCGTCGCGCGGGACTTCTCGCCCGTGAGGACGGTGACCCAGTCGACGAAGACGGGCAGCAGCGGCGAGTCGGGGCTGACGTCGACCTCGTCCGCGAAGCTCAGGCCGCCCATACGGGCAGTCTGCCGCCCGCCACCCACATGACCGCACCGACGCTCTCAGGACCGGCGCGGCGCCCAGAGCACCGGCGTCTCGAGGAAGCTGCCGTCGTCCCGGTACCCCTACGCGCGCCCGGCGACCACGCCCTCGTCGGAGATGTCCCCGGGGGACGACCACCCGCCCGGGCCGATGTGCGGCGGCTGCTCGGTGCCGAGGGCCGGCAGGCGCACGACCGACCCGCGGGACCTCGGCCACACGGCGGCCGCCTCGTACCCGGTCTCGGTCACCTGCCAGCCCGCCACGTCGCCACGCTCGTTGATGCCGGTCGCCCACGCCATGCCGGGCACCGCGGTCATGCGACCCGTGCGCACCGACCACAGGAAGCCGGCGGAGCCGGTCTCGACGGTCGACGTCCCGACGACGTCCCCGGCGTCGTTGATGTCCGCGGCCCACGACTGCCCGTCCTCCCGGACTGCCCCGAGATCCGTCATCACCCCGGTGCCGGGGTCCCACACGAAGGCCCTCCAGCGCTGGTCCTCCCGCATCGCCTGCCCGACGACCTGACCGGCGTCGTTGATGCCGTGCGCCTCCGACGTCGTCCCGCCGAGAGTCCCGAGGTCGTCCATCCGCCCGGTGGCCGGGTCCCACAGGAAGGCGCGGGCGGGACCTTCCGTCTGCAGCCGGGAGTGCCCGACGACCTGACCGGCGTCGTTGATCGCCTGCCCGTACGCGGCGTTGCCCGTGCCGAGCGCGCCCAGCCAGGTGACCTGCCCGGTCGCGACGTCCCAGACGAAAGGTCGGATCGCCGTGTACATCCCCCCTCCGGTACCCACGACCTGACCGAGCTCGTTGATCCCCGTCGCCGACGAGGACGGGTACCGGTCGTCGGGGAACAGCGTCATCGAGCCGTCCGGCTGCCAGACGACGGCATGCGGCACGGTGTCGCCGTTCACCCACCCCGCGACCTGGCCGGAGGAGTTCACGTCGCGTGCGACGGCATGCTGCTGCGAGGGTGCGGAGAGCGCCTCGATCGACCACACCGGCCGGGGTCCCGGCAGCCCGGCCGTGGCCGGGGGCGTGGGCACCGCTGCCACGAGAACCGCGGCCAGCGCGACGACCATCCCTCGACGAGCCATCGTGCGCCTCCGCATCGCTCGAGCACGGACGAGTCGGATCGACCGACGTCCTGAGGCCCAACCTAGGAAGCGCCCGCCTGCAGGAGAAGGGCGGAAAGGGCAGAGCGCCGGGCGCGGGGGAGTGCGCGCGACGGCGCCAGCGCAGAGGCCCGTGCTCGACCGGGAGTGCGCGGTGCAGGCAGCGACGCGAGGACCGTGCCGTGCACCGGTCCGAGCAGTGATGGCCGGCGTCGACGGAGGGGAGCGGCGGCGCACCGCCACCGAGGCGCTAGAGTCAAGCGCGTGCCTGCTGGACGTAATACGTAGATAATGTCCGTTATGTACGCACTTGGGGCGGGCGCAGCTGGACTGGTGGGCGAGGCGCTCCGGAGGCTGTGAGCACGCCGGGCATCCGGCCTGCGACATGCCACGCGTCCGCGAGCGCCGAGGCATCGAGGCGTCGAGGCGTCGAGGCGTCGAGGCGTCGAGGCGTCGAGCACACCGTGCGCCCGGCGCAGCACGCATCGACTCGGCCGGCGGAGCAGGGCGTCGGGGCGACCTCGGCGCCGGTGCTACCTCAGCCTGCCGAGCAGCTCCGGGACCGAGACTTTCGCGGGGACGTCGAAGCGTCGGGCGTTCGGGCGGCGCTCCCGCCGGCGTGCTCGTACCGGGCGGCTCCGACGCAGCAGCGGCCGTGTCGGAGCCGCCCGGTACGAACGGACGAGCTGTCGGCAGCCGAGTCGACGCGGCGACACTGACGCCGGGCTCCATCAGGCGCCGACACGCGCAGGACGTTGCCGCGTTCGTCGTCGTGCGCTCGAACCGGCGGGCGCCACGGCGGGACCGGACTCGATGCGCGGAACACCGGGTCGGGCACCGCAGCCGGAAGCCCCTTCTCCGCGCTCTCTCCGCCTCCTGGTGTAACGCCGATAATGCACATTATGACATTACGGCGTGGAGCGGCGGCCTCGTCCGGTCCCCGACGCGTCGGCTCAGTTCCAGTTGTCGATGCGCACGTCCCGCGGCGAGGGTGCACCCGCGCCGGTCTCCACGAGCGACTTCAGGCTCAGGAGGAACGACGCCCACTTGGTGCTGCAGTGGTGCATGAACTCCACCGGCTCCCGCCAGCCGCGGTGCGCGAACAGCACGATCGCGTGCTCACCCTCGTGACGGAGGTCCCACTCGACGGTCGTCCCGACCCACTCCTCGGGCCCGTCGACGACCCGCCACACGACGCGCTCGGACGGCACCAGCTCGACCACCTCCATGTCGAAGCCGCCCGCCGGGAAGCGGAACGCCAGCGTGTCACCGACCGCGTCGCCGCTCCCCTGCGTGTCCTCGGTCCACCAGGCCGCGAGCGCGTCGACCCGCGTGAGCGCGTCGTACACGGCGGCCGTCGTCGGGGTCACGGCCCCGACCCTGTGCAGGATGTCCACCATCTCGTCTCTCCTTCGTGTGCTCGGTTCTTCGTGTGCCGGTTCTCGGTGCGTCCGGTTCTCGGTGCGTCCGGTTCTCGGTGCGTCCGGCTCTGCGTGCACTCGGCTCCGCGTCCCCACCCGCTCGATCGCTCTGTGCGCGTGGTGGCCCCGCCGGCTTGGACACTCCCTCCACTCGGTCGTTGCGCCTTGGTGTCTCCCTCGCCCCAGTCACTCCGGCCCGTCGCGGAGTCCACCAGGCAGGCCGCGTTGCGGGACGGACGCGCCACGATCACTGCGCACGCGCAGCGCGTCTCAGGACCCGGGTCGTGACGCACGCACTAACGCGTCTCCGCCTCGGAGACTGCGGTCCTCTCTCGAGGGCCGCACTCCCCCGCACGAGCCGCCCTGGGGTCGGCCGGCACCGTGTGTACAACCCGGGTGCCCCTGGCCCTGGCGCCCTCCGCGCGCCCTCAGTCCTGCTGCGCGCGCTCGATCGCCTCGGCGATGCGCTTGATGCGCTGCAGGCGGGCGTCCCAGGTGGATCCGACCGAGGTGAGCTGGGCCACCGCACGCGCGAGCTGCGCCTCGTCGACCTGGTAGCGCCTCTCCCGGCCCGCGGGTGCCGCCGTGACGAGCCCGACGCGATCGAGCACGCCGAGGTGCTTGGCGACGGCCTGACGGGTCACGGGCAGGTGCTGGCTGAGCGTGGTGGCGGTGCCCCCACCGTCGGCGAGCAGCAGGTCGAGCATGCGGCGCCGCGTCGGGTCCCCGACGGCCGACCAGAGCTCGTCGTCGACGGGCGCGGCCGTCGCGGTGCTCACGGTCGCACCTCGAGCGTCGCGACATAGGGCGCGATGCGTGGCAGGAAGAAGTCCCAGCCCGCGACGTGCTCGCGGTACTGGTGCTCGAGGACGGCCGCCTCCCAGCCGAGCTCGCGGAAGCCGGTCTCCGTCATCCGCAGGAGGGTCCCCCTGCCCGACGAGGTCAGCTCGAACGTGACGAGCAGCGAGTTCCCGGCGGCGGCGACCTCCCCTGCAGGGTGGGTCCACCGGAACGAGAACGTGCGCGGCGGCTGCGAGTCGACGACGGTGAACGCCACGACCACCCCGCCGTCCGCCGGGTCGCCGAAGACGATCTCCCCCGGCGCACCGGGCACCTGCTCGTAGCGCGCCTCGTCGGGCCACCAGCCCGTGAGGTGCTCCGGGCTGCTCACGACGTCGAACACGACCTCGGGCGAGGCGTCGACGTAGATCTCCCGCTCGATCGTTCCCTGCTCCATGGCATCCTCCTGCAACGTTCGGTTGCGCAAGACGCTACGCCGCTGCGACCGTAAGCGCAACCATCAGTTGCGATATGTTCCGCGCCGTTACCGTCGCCGAGCACCCGCCTCCGGATGCCGGTGGCCGGCGACCCCACGCCGGACCGGGAACGCAGCAGGAAGAAAACCCGACGGAGCGCAGCAAGCCCGCGCCAGACCTACGACGCCTGAGCGTCACGGCATGCTCAAGGCCCCGCACACCACACCGAGGCAGCCACGCCGACGACGCGGGCCGCCGCACCGCGCGCACGCCAGGCGCCCGTCGGTGCGACGTCGACGGGAGCGCGTCAGGCGCCCGCTGCGTCCCCCGGCGCCAGCACGCGCACGTACCGGACCTCGACGAGCCCCTCGCGTCCGGGAACCGGGTGCCGCTCCCCCGTGGCCGCGAAGCCCAGCGTGTCGTACAGGCGCAGGGCCGCCGCGTTGTCCTCCCGCACCCACAGGGACAGCGTCTCCGCTCCGGCCTCGGACGCCTCGCGCGACGCCTCCGCGAGCAGGGCTGTGCCCACGCCGCGGTTCCTCGCCTCGGGTGCGACCCACAGCGCGACCAGATGGCGGTCGGTGCTGGGCGAGCCGGGCTCCTCGATCAGGCAGGCGAGCCCGACCGCCGGGGCGCCCTGCGGGGTCGCCACCCACCAGGGGCTCGAGCGCAGCCGCATCCGCCAGTGCTGCTCCCGGAAGAGCTCCTCGCGCGCGAGCGACGACGCGAACGCCTCCGGGTCGCTGCGCAGCGCGCGCAACCGGATCTCCGCGAGCCGCTCCCAGTCGTCCTCGTCGAGCCGTGTGACCGTCGCAGTCACGGCAGCTCGCGGGCAGTGACCTCGGCCTCGGGTGTGCCGCCGTGGCCGTCCGGGTCGGGGAGGGAGCGGGCGACGTCCGCGATCTCCTCCTCCGGGCGCGGCGGGACCGTCTCGTCGACCTCGAGGAGCTCGACCTCCTCGGACGCCCCCGGCACGGTGGCGGGCTGCGCGACGTCGGGGTTCTCGGGCACGGGGATGGTCACGGGGCGCTCCTTGGGTCGGGTCGGTCCACGGTAGTGGCGGTGCGCTCGGCAGGCAGCGCGGCGCACCGTCCGGTCAGTCGAGCGGGAGCCTGTCGCCCATCGACAGGCGCCGGTACTCCCCCGGTGCCAGGCCGGACACCAACCGGTCGACCAGCGCGTTCCCCGCGCCGCTCAGGTGCGCGTCGTGGACGGGGACGAGCGTGCGCGCACCGATCGCCCGGGCGAAGTCGATCGCCTCGCCGATCTTCAGCCACGGCGCCGCCACGGGCAGGCACAGCACGTCCACCCCCGCCACTCCCTCGGGGACGTCGAACGCGTCACCCGGGTGCAGCACCGAGCCGTCGACGAGGTAGCCGACGTTCGCGATCCCCGGCACGTCGGGATGGATCACGGCGTGGCTCCCGCCGACCACGGCGACGTCGAACCCACCGGCCGTGACCCGGTCGCCCGGGACCACCGTGTGCACGCGCTCCGCCGCACCGGTGACCCCCGCCAGCTGGTCGGCGACCGACGCCGGGGCCCACACCTCGAGCTCCGGCTGGGCCTCGAGCGCGGCACGCAGCTGGTCGGGAACAACGTGGTCGGCGTGCTCGTGCGTCACGAGCACCGCGTGGGCGCCCGCGACGGCGTCGGGAGAGCTGAACGACCCCGGGTCGATGACTAGGCGCCGACCCTCCCGGTCGAGACGGATGCAGGCGTGGCCCCAGAAGCTCAGCTCGGTCGTCATGGGGCCAGCATGTCCTCCCCGAGGGATCGCACGCCAGGCGAGGTCGGCCGACCGTCCAGGCCGGCCGACCTCCGCCGGTCAGGCGACGACCATCACCAGGTCGCCGCCCTCGAGCTGCTGGACGGCCCCGATCGCGAGCCGCTGCACCTTGCCGGCCACCGGCGTCGTGATCGCGGCCTCCATCTTCATGGCCTCGACGGTCGCGACGGTCTGCCCGGCCTCGACCGACTGGCCCTCCTGGACGACCGGTGTGACCGCACCCGCGAACGGCGCCGCGATGTGCCCGGGCGTACCGGGGTCGGCCTTCTCGGCGGTCGCGATGTCGACCTCCACCGTGCGGTCGCGCACCTGCAGGGGCCGGATCTGACCGTTCAGCGTGAACATCACGGTCCGCATGCCGCGCTCATCGGCCTCACCGACAGCCTCGAGCCCCACGAGGAGCCGCACCCCGCGCCCGAGCACGATGTCGACCTCGTCGCCCGCCGCCATCCCGTACAGGTAGCGCGTCGTGTCGAGCACGCTCACGTCCCCGTAGGCACGGTTGAACGTCTCGTACTCCTTGGTCGGCCCCGCGAACAGCAGGTGGTTGAGGCGGTCCCGGCGCGTCGCGGAGTCGCCGTCGAGGTCCTGACGGTCCTGGTCGCTCAGCGGCGTGATCGCCGCGCGCACCGTGCGGCCCGCGAGGGCACGCGAGCGGAACGGCTCCGGCCACCCGCCGGGCGGGTCGCCGAGCTCGCCGGACAGGAAGCCGATCACCGAGTCCGGGATGTCGAAGTCCTGGGGGTTGGCCGCGAACTCCGCCGGGTCCGCACCGCGCGCGACGAGGTGCAGGGCGAGGTCGCCGACGACCTTCGACGACGGTGTGACCTTCACGAGGCGGCCGAGGATCCGGTCGGCGGCGGCGTACGTCGACTCGATGTCCTCGAAGCGGCTGCCGAGACCCAGCGCGATGGCCTGCTGGCGCAGGTTCGACAGCTGGCCGCCGGGGATCTCGTGCTCGTACACACGGCCCGTCGGACCGGGCAGACCCGACTCGAACGGCCGGTACAGGCGACGCACGGCCTCCCAGTACGGCTCGAGGTCGCACACCGTCCGCAGGCTCAGGCCCGTGTCCCGCGGCGTGTGCTCGAGCGCCGCGACGAGCGCCGACATGGGCGGCTGGCTCGTCGTCCCGGCCATCGCGGCGCTCGCCGCGTCGACCGCGTCGACGCCCGCGTCCGCAGCGGCGAGCAGCGTCGCCATCTGGCCGCCCGTCGTGTCGTGCGTGTGCAGGTGCACCGGGAGGTCGAACCGCGACCGCAGCGCCGTGACGAGCTTCGCGGCGGCGGCCGGACGCAGCAGGCCGGCCATGTCCTTGATGGCGAGGACATGCGCGCCGGCCTCGACGATGCGGTCCGCGAGGCGCAGGTAGTAGTCGAGCGTGTACAGGTCCTCCGCCGGGTCGAGCAGGTTGCCCGTGTAGCACAGCGCGACCTCGGCCACCGGGGTCCCCGCCTCGCGGACCGCGTCGATCGCCGGCCGCATCTGCTCGACGTCGTTGAGGGCGTCGAAGATCCGGAAGATGTCGATCCCGGTCGCGGTGGCCTCGCGCACGAACGCCTCGGTCACCTCGGTCGGGTACGGCGTGTACCCGACCGTGTTGCGGCCGCGCAGCAGCATCTGGATCGCCAGGTTCGGCATCGCCTCGCGCAGCGCCGCGAGCCGCTCCCACGGGTCCTCGCCGAGGAACCGCAGCGCGACGTCGTACGTCGCCCCGCCCCACGCCTCGACCGACAGCAGCTGCGGCAGCGCGCGGGCTTGCGTCGAGGCCACGCCCAGCAGGTCGTGCGTGCGTACGCGCGTGGCGAGGAGCGACTGGTGGGCGTCGCGGAACGTCGTGTCCGTGACCGCCACCGCGGTCTGCTCCCGCAGCGCCCGCGCGAATCCCTCCGGACCGAGCTCGAGCAGCCGCTGGCGGCTGCCGTGCGGGGCGGGAGCGGTCAGGTCGAGCTTCGGGAGCTTGGTCCGCGGGTCGATCGCGTCCGCCGGCCGCGCACCGTGCGGCCGGTTGACCGTCACGTCGCCGAGGTAGGACAGCAGCCGGGTCCCGCGGTCGCGGTTCTCCCGTGCCGCGAGCAGCTCGGGCCGCTCGTCGATGAACGACGTCGACACCTGGCCCGCCGCGAACTCCGGGTCCGCCAGCACCGCCTGGAGGAACGGGATGTTCGTGCGGATCCCGCGGATGCGGAACTCGGCGAGCGCGCGCCGCGCACGGCGCACCGCCGTCGGGAAGTCGCGCCCGCGGCACGTGAGCTTGACCAGCATCGAGTCGAAGTGCCCGGAGATCTCCGAGCCGGCCGTCGCCGTCGCACCGTCGAGGCGCACGCCGGCGCCGCCCGGCGAGCGGTAGGCGATGATCCGGCCCGTGTCGGGGCGGAAGCCGTTCGCCGGGTCCTCGGTCGTGATGCGCGTCTGCAGCGCCGACCCGTTGACCCGGACCGTGTCCTGCGAGATCCCCAGGTCCGCGAGGGTCTCCCCCGCCGCGATCCGGATCTGCGAGGACACCAGGTCGATGTCCGTGACCTCCTCGGTCACCGTGTGCTCGACCTGGATGCGCGGGTTCATCTCGATGAAGACGTGCTCGCCCGCCCGCTCGCCGACCGTGTCGAGGAGGAACTCGACGGTGCCCGCGTTCTGGTAGCCGATGCTCCGGGCGAACGCCACGGCGTCGCGGCACAGCGCGTCCCGGACCTCCGGGTCCAGGTTCGGCGCCGGCGCGATCTCCACGACCTTCTGGTGGCGCCGCTGCAGCGAGCAGTCGCGCTCGAAGAGGTGGACGACGTTCCCCTCGCCGTCCGCGAGGATCTGCACCTCGATGTGCCGCGGGCGCAGGACGGCACGCTCGAGGAACACCGTCGGGTCGCCGAACGCGGCGTCCGCCTCACGCATCGCCGCGGCGAGGGCGTCGGGCAGCGCGTCGCGGGTGTTGACCCGACGCATGCCACGCCCGCCACCGCCCGCGACCGCCTTGACGAAGATCGGGAACCCGACCTCGTCGGCCGCCGCGATGAGCTCGTCGACGTCCTTGGACGGCGCGGTCGACGGGAGCACCGGGATGCCAGCGTCGCGCGCCGCCTGCAGCGCGCGGACCTTGTTGCCCGCGAGCTCGAGCACCTCGGGCGGCGGGCCGATGAACGTGATCCCGGCGGCCTGCGCGGCACGGGCGAGGTCCGGGTTCTCCGAGAGGAACCCGTAGCCCGGGTAGATCGCGTCCGCGCCCGAGTCGTGCGCGACGCGGATGATCTCCTCGATGTCGAGGTAGGCACGCACCGGGTGGCCGGGCGTCCCGATCGGGTACGCCTCGTCGGCCTTGAGCCGGTGCTCCGAGTTCCGGTCCTCGTGCGGGAACACGGCGACCGTCCGCGCGCCCAGCTCGTACGTGGCGCGGAAGGCCCGCACGGCGATCTCAGCGCGGTTCGCGACCAGCACCTTGGAGAACACGACTCACCCCATCCGTAGATTCGGCAGCACCGTAGCGACCGGCGCCGGGGCCGGTCATGACCAACCGCATACCGAACACCGGTGCGGGGCACCGGTCGGAATCCTGCCACGGTTCTGTTTCGGCGCAGGGATTCGTGCGAGGACTGATCACGGCGTTACCGTGACGCCGTGCTGGTCCTCGGAGTGTGCAGCCTCAAGGGTGGTGTCGGGAAGACGTCCGTCACGCTCGGCCTCGCCTCGGCGGCGCTCGAGCTGGGCCTGCGGACGCTCGTCGTCGACCTCGACCCGCAGGCCGACTGCACGCTCGCGCTCGGCGCGGGTGCGGACGGCCAGGACGACGTCGCCGCGGTGCTGGACGACCCCAGCACGGAGACGATGCAGCGGGCCACGGTGCCCAGCTCGTGGGCCGACGACGGCCTCGACGTGCTCGTCGGCTCGCCCCGCTCCGTGCGCCACGACCGGCTCGACGAGGCCGGCGGAGGCCTCGACGGGCTGCGGTTCGCCCTCTCCTGGGTCAGCGGGTACGACCTCGTGCTCGTCGACTGCCCGCCGTCGCTGGGCGGGCTGACCCGCACCGGCCTCGTCGCGAGCGACCGGGCCGTCATCGTCACCGAGCCCGGGCTGTTCTCCGTCATGGCCGTCGGGCGGGCGATGCGCACGATCGACGAGCTTCGCCGCGGCGTCGCGCCCTCCCTCCAGCCGCTCGGCGTCGTCGTCAACCGGGTGCGCTCGCGCTCGGTCGAGCAGGCGTTCCGGCTCGAGGAGCTCCGCACGCTCTACGGACCGCTCGTGCTCGCCCCGCAGATCCCCGAGCGAGCCGCGCTGCAGCAGGCGCAGGGCGCCGCCCAGCCGGTGCACGCCTGGCCCGGGGCCGCCGCGGCCGAGCTCTCGCAGGTCTTCGAGGACCTCCTCGAGCGCGCGCTGCGAGCACCCGGCTCGCGCTGACGCCTCAGCCGGCACACGCAGCAGGACCCGGACGCGCGGTGCGCACCCGGGTCCTCACGTGCTCCGGTCAGCCGGCGGTGCGGGCCTGCCGCCGCGCCGCGAGCTCGTCCGCCGCGCTCGGCTGAGCCGGGACGGCGTCGTGCGCGTCGTCGTCCGAGCGCTCGGTGGGCAGCTCCGCGAGCGTGCCCTCGACCTCGCGCCAGACGCGCCCCACGGCGATGCCGAAGACCCCTTGCCCGCCCTGCACGAGGTCGATGACCTCGTCGGCGGACGTGCACTCGTAGACGCTCGCGCCGTCGGACATGAGCGTGATGCGGGCCAGGTCGTCGACGCCGCGCTCGCGCAGGTGGCCGACCGCAGCGCGGATCTGCTGCAGCGAGACCCCGGTGTCGAGCAGGCGCTTGACGACCTTGAGCACGAGGATGTCGCGGAAGCTGTAGAGGCGCTGCGTGCCCGAGCCGGTCGCAGGGCGGATCGTCGGCTCGACGAGCCCCGTACGCGCCCAGTAGTCCAGCTGGCGGTACGTGATGCCGGCGGCACGGCACGCCGTGGGACCGCGGTACCCGGTCGCCGTGTCGAGGTCCGGCAGCTCGTCGCCGAACAGCAGCCCCTGTGCGCGCTGCGGGACCCCGCCCGCGACCTCCACGCTCTCCCCGCTGCCGCTCACGAGTCCTCCACTCACGCCCGCACCCGCCCTGATCGGCGCCTGCTCAGGAGGCCGCGTCCTGCGTTGCGGCGCCGTCCTGCCTCGGATGTCTGACCTTGCAACGCTAAGCCTGCACCCTGGGGGCGTCAACGACGCGGAGCGACGCGCCGAACCGGCGTGTCGCCCCGGCGTGTCTCACCCGGTACTTGAGGGTCAGGCTCCCGCGCCGGGCCGCTGCTCCGGGTCCTCGCCCTCGTCCTCACCCTCGAGCGCCCCCGGCTGTCCGGGCTCCTGCCCGGTCAGGAAGTCCTCCGCGCTCACCTGCTCGAGGAACGCCCGGAAACGCTCGACCTCCTGCTCCGACGGGCCGTCCGACGCCTCGATCCCGGCGACCGCGACGACCTCCGCGGCGCACAGCACCGGGCACCCGACGCGCACCGCCACCGCGATCGCGTCCGAGGCGCGGGAGTCGACCCGGACCCCGGACGCGAGCACGAGCGCCGCGTGGAAGACCCCCTGGCGCAGCTCCGTGATCTCGACCGTCGCGACCGCCGAGCCGAGCGCCGCCACGACGTCGCACAGCAGGTCGTGGGTCATGGGTCGGCGCGGCACGATCCCGGCCTGCGCCGACGCGATCGCTGTCGCCTCCGTCGGGCCGATCAGGATCGGGACGAACAGCTCCGCGGCCGGGTCCAGGAGCAGCACCACGAGCTCGTCGTCCACGAGGTGCTGACGCACCCCGACGACCTCGACCTGCACCAGCTGCTCGTCGTCCGCCACACCCTCACGCTACGACCCGAACGGCCGTGCGTCTGCATGAGAAGCCCGCGCGCTCGGGCGCCTCGTGGCCCGCCGCTCAGGACGTGAGACCGGAGACCGCCGAACGGAGCAGCGCGGTGTGCAGCTGCGTGCAGAGCTCGCCGACCTCCGCGGCCAGCGTGCCGGCGCGAGCACGCGACGACGCGGCGTTCTGACCGCGCCAGGGCGCGACGATCTGCTCGACGAGGTCGGCCTGACGGTCCGCCGCCGCCCGGAAGACGCGCAGGTGACGAGCGTCGACCCCGTGCTCCCCGAGCGCCGCCGCGAGCACGACGACGTCGCGCGCCCACGGGTCGAAGTGGCCCGACACGCTCGGACGCAGCACGCCCGAGCGCACGAGCTCGTCGACGAGGGCGACGTCGACGCCCGCCTCCCGGGCGAGCGCGTCCCCGGTGTAGCGGGCAGCGACCGCCGGGCCCTGCACGACGCCGTCGCGCGTCGCGAGCTGGGCGCGCGGCGCGGGCTCCTCGTCCTCCCCCGCGTCGAGGGCGGCGAGCTGCTCGCCGATCACCTTGAGCGGGACGTACCGGTCGCGCTGCTGGCGCAGCACGTAGCGCAGCCGCTCGATGTCCGCCGGGCTGTACTGCCGGTAGCCCGCAGGCGTCCGCACCGGCTCGACGAGCCCCTGCTCCTCCAGGAAGCGGAGCTTGCTGTTGGTGACCGCGGGGAACTCGATGCGCAGCGCGGCCAGCACGTCGGAGATCCGCATCGACGCACGGCGCGAGATGCCACGCGGCCACGGCTCGACGGCGACGTCCTCGCCCGACCGCGGGTCAGGCGTCCCCGTGCTGGTCGACGCGAGATCCTCCGAGCCTGCGGCGAGCCGGGACGCGCGCTCGCCCGCCCTCATGACCGGGCGTCGGCAGAGCTCGCAGGGCCGCGACGGTCGCCGTCCCGCGCCGGGCTCGGGTGGAACGTCAGGCGGTACTTGCCGATCTGGACCTCGTCGCCCGCACGCAGCGCGGCCGCGTCGATCCGCCGCCGGTTCACGTAGGTGCCGTTCAGCGAGCCGATGTCGCGGACCACGAAGTCGTCGCCCTCGCGGACGAACTCGGCGTGCTTGCGCGACACCGTGACGTCGTCGAGGAAGACGTCCGCGTCCGTGCTGCGCCCGGCGACCGTGCGCTCGGCGTCGAGCAGGAAGCGCGCACCGACCGACGGACCCCGCTGCATGATCAGGAGCGCCGACGTGGGCGGGAGCGCCTGGACCGCCGCGAGCTCGTCGGCGGTGAGTCCCGAGGGGGCGACCAGGTCGAGGTCGACCGGGTCCAGGTTGCCGAAGCTGATCGTCGTGTCGGACGACGTCCGGGCGAACTGCCCGGCGTCCTGCGCACCACGCTGCTCGGGCAGGTGCCGTTCGTCGCTCATGCCGCCTCCCGGGACTCGTCGTGCCTACGACCACGGCACGGGTGCCGGGTCGCGCACAGCCTATGCGGACGCAGCCCCTGCATGCAGCACACGACACCGGTCGACCCGCACCGACGTCCGACCGGGACGGTTCTCAGCCCTCCTCGGGCGCGAGCGGGGTCGCGAACCGCGGCTCGGGGATCGTGCGGGTCGCCAGGATGCTGAGCTCGTCCTGCTGGACGGCGGTCGGGCGTCCGCCGTCGTTGCGGATGGTCGGGAACGCGCCGCCCGGGATCTCCATCGCGTTGCCCATCGTCGCGGGGTCGCCGATCACGAGCCACCGGTACGGCGGCTCGACCGCGACACCGTCGACCACGACCCCCCGGCCCTCCCCCTCGACGACGTAGCTGCTCGCGGTGATGCGCAGGTCGTTGAGCTGCACGGCCTCGGCGCCCGCGTTGCGCAGCTCCTCCAGGAGGTTCAGCAGCGACCGTGCTGCGACGACGCCGTCGGGGTCGGCGACGGTGATGGTCAGGCCCGGTCCCTCGGCGGGCAGCCGGCCGGCGAGGATGCCCTGCGTCGCGGCGCTGCTCATCGCGGCGTCGAGCGCGGCCTGGCTGCTCGTCGAGCCGCTCAGCAGCCTCTGGCGGGTCCGCTCGAGCGAGTCGGCCTCGCGCTCGAGCTCGTCGCCCTGCCGGGTCGTCTGGTCGAGGATGCCGACGAGCTCCGACTGGCGCAGCGTCGAGAGGCCCTCGTCGTGCGTCTGGCGGACCTGCACGACCACCGCGAACCCGAGCATCCCGCAGAGCAGGCCCGCGAGGACCTGGGCCCGGTTGACCCGGGGGCGCAGGCTGCGGCCGAGCGTGCGCCAGGCCTCGGGAGGCGGGGCGTCGCCGGACGACGGCGCTGGTCCCGGCACGTGGACGGGCGCGGGCACGGGCGCCGCAGGTTCCAGTCCTGGCGCGCCCGGGTCGGCCGAGGCCGGGTCCGGCGTCACGGGACCCGGTGGGGGCCCCGCCGGGTCGTGCGGGGAGCCACCGTCCGCACCGTCGAGCGCGCCGGCGTCGTGCGCGCCGGCCGCGCGCTCGTCGGGAACGGGTGCGTCGAGGTCGGTCGCATCCTGGTCGGTCGCGTCGTGGTCGGTCGCGTCGGGGTCAGTCGCGTCGTGGTCGAGCGCGTGGTCGGTGGGTGACTCGTGGTCAGGTGAGTCGTGTTCCGGAGCGGGCGCGTGGTCGTCGGGCACGTCGAAGGCCCGGAGGTCGTGACGCGGGAGCGCGCTGCCCGCAGCGTCGACGTCGGACGCGTCGGCCGTGCCCACGGCGGCGTCCGGCCCCGCGTCACCGTCCGCGGGCGCCACCGGCGCGACGCGCGGCACGAGCCGGGTCGGGGGCGCCACCTCGTCGTCGGGCGCGCCCGTCGGCGTCCCACCGGCGAGGGGTGCGTCATCGTGCGCCGCCGCGCGCGCCGCACGCTCCCACGCGGCCTCGTCGGAGGGCACCTCGTGGTGCGGCACGTCGGTGACGGGCTCGTCGGTGAGCAGCTCGTCGGCCCGGGTCGCCTCGAGGGGCGTGCCGGCCGCGGCGGGCCGGTCGACCGCTCCCGTGTCGACCTCGGCCGCCTCGCCGGGCTCCGGGGGGCGCGTCATGCCTTGAACAGGTGACGACGGATGGACGCGGCGTTCGAGAAGATCCGGATGCCGAGCACGACGACGACGCCGGTCGAGAGCTGTGTGCCGACCCCGAGCTGGTCGCCGAGGAACACGATGAACGCCGCGACCACCACGTTGGAGAGGAACGACACGAGGAACACCCGGTCGTCGAAGATCCCGTCGAGCAGCGCCCGCAGACCGCCGAAGAGCGCGTCGAGCGCCGCCACGACCGCGATGGGCAGGTAGGGCTGCAGGCCGACGGGCACCGTGGGCTGCACGAGGAGCCCGGCCACGACGCCCACGACCAGGCCGATCACTGCGATCACGGACAGCTCCTCCTCATGCGCGTCATCCCCCGGACCCCGCCGGGTCCTGCTGCTCGCCCGTCACGGTACCCGTCGGCGTGCCCGTGCCCACCGGGCCCTCCTCCGCGCCACCCAGGAGAGGGACGCCGAGGGGCACGCTCGCGGACCGCAGGCCCGGACGCGCGGCGGCCGGCAGCGCGAGCTCCGTCTGCGACGAGATGTCGACGCCGATGCCCCAGCTCGCGGTGAGGTCGCTCAGGTACGGACCGACGGTCGACCGCGCGAGGCCCACCTGCATCTTCTGGGTGTCGCCGATCGCCTCGACGACGTACGGCCCGGAGAGCGGGACGAGGTCGACGAGGATCGCGCTGCCCGCGCTGCGGATCGCGGTCGTCGACGTCAGGCGCTGACCGTCGACGGCGATCGCCTCCGCGCCGACCGCCCACAGCCCGTTGACGAGGAGCTGCAGGTCCTGGTCCTGGACGCGCGACAGCGACTCCTCGCCCGGCGCCCGCGGGGGGCCGTCCTTCAACGTGATCCGCAGGCCGGGGCCGGTGACCGGCACCGCACCGGAGACGAGCGAGTCCGCGGCGACCCGCTCCAGCAGCTCGGTGTCCTCGGCCGCGAGCACCGCCGCCTGCAGGTCCGCGATCTCCCTGCTGCGGTCGGCGTTCTCCTCGCGCAGCCGCTCGACGCTCGCGGTGCGCTCCGCGATCTGCTCCTCGAGCAGAGTGCGCGCCGCCAGCACCGACGGCTCGGGGGCCCGCAGCGCCAGGGTCGCCGCCGTCGTCGCGATGCCGAGAGCGACGGCCGTCAGCAGCAGCAGCACGCGACGCGGCCTCGAGCGCGGCGGGTCGCCCTGGCTCCGGCGCCGCTCGGCGACCATCGCGTACCCGGGGTCGAGCGGGCGGCGGATGACCTCGTTGAGCAACGTCATCGACGCGTCCGCCACGCGTGGCACGGTCGTCGGCCGCGGCGCGGGACGGTGCCGGGAGGTCATGCGTCGCTGCGCTCGTCGACGGCGAGGAGGCGGCGCGCCTGGACCACGTAGAGCAGCCCCGCGAACCAGTACAGCGCGAGACCCCACCACGCGAAAGCCCAGCCGAGGACGTAGGAGACGGTCCCGATCGGCGCCCGCCACTCGGCGAGCAGCAGGAGGGGGAAGGCGTAGAGCAGCGCGAACGTGCCGGCCTTGCCGGCGAGGTGGACCGGCAGCGGGCCGTACCCGTGCCGTGCGACGACCGCGAACAGCCCGAGCAGCATCACGTCGCGCGCCACGAGCACGGCGACGAGCCACCACGGGACGAGGTCGCGCCACGCCAGCCCGAGCAGCGTCACGAGGATGAAGAGGCGGTCCGCCGCGGGGTCGAGCATCTGGCCGAGCTTGGAGACCTGGCCGAGGCGCCGGGCCAGGACCCCGTCGAGCCAGTCGCTCGCACCCGAGACCGCGAGCACGACGAGCGCCCACCCGTCGTTGCCGACCGCGATGAGGACCGCGAACACCGGGACGAGCACCAGCCGGACGAGGCTGATCACGTTCGGGACGGTCAGGACGCGATCCGAGACGGCACCCTGCTCGGTCACTGCCTCCCCTGACGTCGACCCGGATGGACGGGGACGATCCTATGCGCGAGCGCGGGCGCGCCGGACCGGCACACGCGGGGCACCGGCGGCCACCCGGGGGGACGCCCGGTCCGTCGCCCGTCCGCGTGCGGTCGCCGCCCGCCGGTCCCGGGACGCCTCAGCGTCGCGCGCGTGCCGCCGGTGCGTGCGGAGCGGTCCCGTCGAGCGTGAAGCGGACGTCGCGCGCACCGACGTCGGCGCGCGCGAGACGCACCCGGACGTGCTCGCCGACGGGCAGGTCGTCGCCGTCGCAGCGGGCCACGACGGCGGGGTCCGTGAGCTGCACGGTGTCGTGGTCGAGCGCCACCCCGTCGAACACCGCGCCGACGTGCGCGGCCAGCACCGCCGCCTCGACGACGTCGGTGCACGCGCGGTCGACCGCCGACGACCGCCGGGAAGCAAGCGCCATCTCCTCGCCGAGCGTCGGCAGCGCCGCCGTGACCCACCCCGGGACCTCCCGGCCGGCGTGGGCCGCGAGGCTCACCTCGAGGCCGTACCGGTCGACGAGCCGGCGCAGCGGCGCCGTCACGTGCGCGTACGGCGCCGCGATCGCGCCGTGCAGCACCTGCGCGGGCGGGGTGCCGTCGAACGGCGTCCACGCCGCCCCGCGGAAGAGCGCGGTCGCGGCGGACAGGAACGCGGCCGTCGCCGGCTCGGCGTGGTCGAGCCGGGCGAGCACGTCGCCGTACTCCTCGCCGTCGGCCCAGGCGACGCCCAGGGCCCGCGCCTGGCGCCGCAGCCGGGCGAGCGCCTCGTCGTCGGCCGGGGGCATCGTCCGCAGCACCCCCACCCCGGCGTCGAGCATGAGTCCCGCGGCGGCCATCCCCGTGAGCAGCGAGATCTGCGCGTTGTGGTCCTCGACCGGCAGCGGCGCCCGATACTCGAGGCGCCAGCCGTCACCGTCGGGCACGACCTCCTGCTCCGGGCGCCCCAGCGAGACACCCCCGCGGGCCCGTTCCTGCTGCGCGCGCAGCGTCCCGATCTCCGCGAGGAGGGTCGGCAGGTCGTCGCGGCCCGCCGAGCCGAGTGCCGCCTGGACCCCGGCGTAGTCGAGCTGCTCGCGGCTGCGGACCAGGCCGCGACGCACGTCCGTCGAGGTCACCGTCCCGTCCGCGTCGAGGTCGAACGTCCACACGACGGCGAGCCGCTCGACGTCGGCGAGCAGCGACGCCGCACCCTCGGACAGCTCCTCGGGGTGCAGCGGGACGCGCCCGTCCGGGCAGTACACGGTCTCCCCGCGCCGGTGCGCCTCGGCGTCGATCGCGCCGCCCGCGCGGACGAACGCGGCGACGTCCGCGATCGCGTACCGCACCCGGAAGCCGGCCGGCCGGCGGGCCAGGTGCACCGCCTGGTCGAGGTCGGTCGAGCCGGGAGGGTCGACCGTCACGAACGGGACGTCGCGCAGGTCGGTGCGCTCGTCCGCGTACGGGTCGGTGCCCGCCGTCGCTGCGGCGTGCGCCTCGGCGAGCACCTCGGCGGGCAGCTCCTCCGGCACCTCGAGCTCACGGCGGACGGCGGCGAAGGCCCCGCGCAGGACGTCGCCGTCGGCGGCCAGGGTCAGCGATGGTCTCGGCACGCCCTCACAGTAGGGCCGGTCATCGAGGCCCGCCGGGCGCCCGGCTGCGCCGTTCCGCGAGGCCTGCCGCGCACACCCCCTGTGCCGGGCGGGCCTCTGTGGTTCGCTGGACCGGTGAGCCACGTCAACGACCCCGAGGTGATCCACCGGCTCCTGACGAGCCCGGCGCGGTGGGCGGTGGTCGGGCTGTCGACCAACCGCGCACGCGCCGCGTTCGGCGTCGCGGCCTACGTCCAGGGCACGCTCGGGCACGAGATCGTCCCGGTCCACCCCCGGGCGGAGACCGTCCACGGCGCACCGGGGTACCGGGCGCTCGCGGACGTCCCCGGGCACGTGGACGTGGTCGACGTCTTCGTGAACTCGCAGCTCGCCGGGGCCGTCGTCGACGAGGCGATCGCGATCGGCGCCGGTGCGGTGTGGCTGCAGCTCGGCGTCGTCGACGAGGAGGCCGCGCAGCGCGCGCTCGACGCGGGCCTCGCGGTGGTCATGGACACGTGCCCGGTCATCGAGGGGCGGCGCAGCGGCCTGGCCTGACGAGGCGGGGCCCGTGTGCCCGACGTCACCCCCGGTCACCACGCCAGGACCGCGACCGCCCGGTAGTCTGGGAGCACCCCCGGAGTTTGTCGCGCTTCCCTCGTGTGTCTGTGCCGGTGTCCGCACCGTCGATGTGTTCGGGACAAGCGACCTCCTGGACGGCCCTCCTGGCCGGCCACGACGCCACTCCCCCGCACACGATCGGTGATCCCACATGACCATGACAGACCCCACCCTGCCCGCGACCGCCCCCAGCGGCCCCGCCTTCGCCGACCTCGGCCTCCCTGAGGCCCTCGAGCGCGCGATCGCCGACCTCGGCTTCGAGACGCCGTCCGCGATCCAGGCCGAGGCCATCCCGGCGCTGCTCGCCGGCCGCGACATCACGGGCGTCGCCCAGACCGGTACCGGCAAGACAGCCGCGTTCGGCCTGCCGCTCCTCGCCGCGATCGACCCCGAGCTCCGCCAGGTCCAGGCCCTCGTGCTGACCCCGACGCGTGAGCTCGCGATGCAGGTCGCCGAGGCCATCGAGTCCTTCGCCCGGCACCTGCCCGGCGTCGAGGTCGTCGCGGTCTACGGCGGCTCCCCGTTCCTGCCGCAGCAGCGTGCGCTGGCCCGTGGCGCGCAGATCGTCGTCGGCACGCCCGGCCGCGTCATGGACCACCTCGACCGGCGCACGCTGCGCCTGGACGACGTGCGCTTCCTGGCCCTTGACGAGGCCGACGAGATGCTGCGCATGGGCTTCGCGGAGGACGTCGAGAAGATCTTCGCGTTCGCCCCGACGCAGCGCCAGGTCGCGCTGTTCTCGGCGACGATGCCGCCCGCGATCCGCCGCGTCGCCGCGCACCACCTCACGGACCCGGTCGAGATCACGGTCTCCCGCCAGTCGTCGACCGTCACCGACATCCGCCAGACGTACGCGGTCGTCCCGTTCCGCCACAAGACCGGTGCGCTCGCACGCGTCCTCGCGGTGTCCGACGCCGAGGCGGCCATCGTCTTCGTGCGGACCCGCGGTGCGGCCGAGGAGGTCGGCAGCGCCCTCGTCGAGCGCGGCATCCCTGCGGCGTACATCTCGGGCGAGGTCGCGCAGGGCGACCGCGAGAAGATCGTCGAGCGTTTGCGCAACGGCACGCTCGACGTGCTCGTCGCGACCGAGGTCGCCGCGCGCGGGCTCGACGTCGACCGCATCGGGCTCGTCGTCAACTTCGACGTGCCCACCGAGCCCGAGGCGTACGTGCACCGCATCGGCCGCACCGGCCGCGCCGGGCGCACCGGCGAGGCGCTCACGTTCGTGACCCCGAGCGAGCAGCACCGCCTGCGCGCGATCGAGCGGACGACCCGCCAGCGCCTCGAGGAGATCCAGATCCCCTCGCCCGCCGACGTCTCCGCGCACCGCGTGACGAAGCTGCTGGGTCAGGTCGAGGAGCGCGCCGCCCTCGGCCGTCTCGACCTCTACCGCACCGCGGTCGGCGAGTACCTCGCCGCGAACCCGGGCGTCGACCCGGTCGAGCTCGTCTCCGTCCTGGCGGCGCTCGCCGTCGGCGACACCGGCCCGAGCGCGCGCCCGACGCACGGCGACGACCTGGACGACGCGCTGTCCCGCGCGTCGCTGTCCCCCGAGCGTGACGGGCAGCGGTCCTCCGCGTCCGGCTCCGGCCCGCGCCGCACCAGCCACCGCCCCGACGGCGCGCTCCGCTACCGCATCGCGGTCGGGCACACGCACGGCGCCCAGCCGGGCGCGATCGTCGGTGCGCTCACGAACGAGGGCGGGCTGACCGGCAAGGACCTCGGGAAGATCGACATCTTCCCGAGCTTCTCGCTCGTCGAGATCCCGGGCGGTCTGACCCCGGAGGCGTTCGACCGCATCGGGCGCGCGCGGGTCGCCGGCCGTCCGCTGCGCATCCGCGTCGACGAGGGACCGGGCCCGCGCAGCGGCCAGGGCGCCTCGCGGCCGACCGGCCCGAGCACCCACCGTGGCGAGCGCCGCCCCGAGAACCGCTCGGACTCGCGCGAGCGTCACATCCGCCCGCACGCCGCTCGCTGAGCCGGCGGGCCACCCGGCCCGAGCTCGCCCGCAGCACGACCCGGCCCCCGGCCGCCCCCGACGAGCGCGCTGTCTCGATCAGCGCACGGTCGAGCGGCGCCGGGGGTCGGGCTGCGTCTGGGCCCGCAGGAGCGCGATGTCTGCCTCGCGCAGGGCGTCGTCGGCGTCGTTGAAGCGCTGGATGCTCGACAGGACGCCCACGGCGACGTCGACGCCGAGGTCGGTCCGCACGTGGGTGAGCAGCTCCTCGACGCGCACCGGGTCGCCGCCCGCACCGACGTCGTCGAGCAGCACCGCGAACTCGTCCTGCCCGAGCCGCGCCGCCGAGTCCCCCTCGTGCAGCGCGCGCCGCAGCCGGCGCACGACCTCGCGCCGCACCTCGACGTCCCCGTCGCCCAGCTCGGTGCCGTCGTCGCGCAGCGGGTGACCCGGCTCCGCGACGACGCGCAGGAGCACGACCGTGCAGTCGAAGTCCCCCGAACGGCGCGTGCGCTTGATCGCGGCGCCGAGCCGGTCGAGGAAGAGCATGCGGTTCGCGAGACCGGTCTCGGGGTCGCGCAGCGCGTTGCGGCGCAGCGCGAGCTCCTGCTCCTTGCGCTCGGTCATGTCGACGAGCGCGCCCACCAGGCGGGCCGGGCACCCCGCGTCGTCGAGCACGGTGACCGCACGGCACATCATCCAGCGGTAGTCGCCCGACGACGTGCGCACGCGGTGCTCGAGCTCGAGCGGCGTCCGCGCCCCGCCGAGCTGCGCGGCGATCGACGCGGAGAGCTCGTCGCGGTCGTCGGGGTGCACCCGCTCGAGCCACTCCGTCGGGGACGCACCGATCTCGTCCTCCTCGTAGCCGAGCGTCTGCTTCCACCGCGGCGAGTAGTAGACCGTGCCCGCGGACACGTCCCAGTCCCACGTGCCGTCCTGGGCCGCCATCGACGCGAGCGCGTACCGCTCCTCGCTCGCCCGCACGGTGTCGGCCAGGGCTCGCTCGCGCGCCGCCGCCTGCTCCAGGGCCCGCCGCTGGTCGCGCAGCGAGGCGACGAGCCGCTCCTGGTCGAGCGCGACCGCGAGCAGGGCGGCCCAGTGGTTGTACTTGTCCCGCGCGCTCGTCATGCGGGTCTCGACGTTCCCGTCGATCGCGAGCAGGCCCCAGTCGCTGCCGCCGAACGTCACGGGGATGACGAACGTGAGCTCGGTGCTCCCGATCGTCCCCGCGCGGGTGAGCGCCGGGGGCGGGAACTGGCTCGCGGGCGTGCGCAGCCCGATGAGGCGCGAGAGCGTGCCGGATGTGTCGTTCACGCCGACGATCTCGATCTCCCGGTCGCCCGGCGAGCGCTCGTGACCGACCCACAGGCCCAGGCACGCCGGCCCGCGCACGGCCCGCGGCAGCCAGGTCAGCGCGCGGGGGCTCGGGCCCTTGCCGCGCAGGAGGTCCATGTCGACCTCGTACTGGTCGGCGATCGTCCGCTCGAGGTAGCCGCTGCGGGCGAGCATCGGCCGGGTGCAGCCCTTGGTGAGCGTGAGCAGCACCTCGGTCGTCACCCGCCGGAGCACGGGCAGCCGGTCGGACGTCGGTGGGAGCGCGCCCATGAGCTCGCTCTCGAGGTCGCGGACCGCCGAGACCAGCTGCTCGAGCGCCTCCGGGTGCGGCTGCAGGGCCGACGTGAGGTCCGCGAGCCGGCCGAGGGCGACACCCGAGGGCGCCGACCCGCGCTCGGCGGCCGCGGCGATCGGGTCGACCACCGCGTGCAGCCAGCTCGTGCGCGCCTCGTCGCCCGCCCGGCGCGTGCCCGCCGCCGCCGACGGTCCGGCGAAACCGGTGTCGGACAGGCGCCGCAGCCGCGCCCGGGCCGGGGTCGAGCCGTACGTGTCGAGCGCCCCGTCGTCGTGGCACGCGTCGGGCGTCGCGCTCGGCTCGCCGCAGCCGCAGGACTCGCGCGTCACGAGCGTGGCCGGTGCCCGGTGCGCACCCGTGGCGACCTCCTCGCCCCGCAGACGCGCCAGCAGCAGCTTGACCGCGAGCTCCCCGACGCGGTCGTTGTGCGGGTCGACCGTCGACAGGCGCGGGACGAGGCGCGCGCCGCTCTCGGTGTGGTCGAACCCGACGACCGCCTGGTCGCGGGGCAGCACGAGGCCGCTCGCCCGCAGCGCCCGCAAGAAGCCGATGGCGTTGCGGTCCGTCGCCGCGACCGTCGCCGTGGTCGGCACCCCGGCCGCGAGGAACCGGGCCGCCGCGTCCGCGCCGCCCTGCTCGTGGTTGTCGACCGTCTCGTAGAACCACTCGGGGTCCGGCTCGACGCCGTGCTCCGCGAGCGTGTCGCGGTACGCCTCGTAGCGCTCGCGGATGTCGCGCTGCGCGAGGTTCCCGACGAAGGAGATCCGGGTGTGGCCGTGCTCGAGGAGGTGCTCGACGGCCGCGCAGACGCCGCCCGCGTTGTCGGGGACGACCACGGGCGCGGGGAGCTGCGTCTCGTCCTCGCTGATCATGACGACCGGGCGGCCCCACTCCTGGACCGACGCGAGCCGGTCGTGGCGTACCGCCTTCGCGATGATGATGATGCCGTCGACCGCGCCGAGCGCGACCGGCACCTCGAGCAGGGGCTCGTCGGGGTAGCGCTCGCGGTCGAGGCCCGCGGGGTAGGTCTGCACCGCGACGACGCGGTGACCCGACGTGCGTGCCGCCCGGGAGACGCCGGCGATGAGCCCGCCGAAGTAGAAGCCCCCGACGACCGGGGACAGGACGCCGATGGTGCGCCGAGCGCTCGCCGCCACCGGGCCGCGCCGAATCGTGCCCATGCACACTCCTCGTCCACGTCATCGGAGCCGAGACGATGCGCTCGCACGCATCGGGCGACACACTAGGCGATTGTGGTCACACCCGCAGCAGACAGCCCAGGATCGCTCTCCCGCCGCCCCACGATCTCCGACGTGGCTCGTGCGGCGGGCGTGTCGATCGCCGTCGTGTCGTACGCGCTGAACGGTCGGCCGGGGGTCTCGGCCGCCACGCGCGAGCGGGTCCTGCGGGTCGCGGACGAGTTCGGCTGGCGCCCGAGCGCGGCGGCGCGCTCGATGCGGACGGGCCCCCGCGCGGTCGGTCTCGTGCTCAGCCGCGGGGCCGGGGCCGCCGCGCACGCGACGTCGTTCCTCGACTTCGTCACGGCGACGCAGGACGTCGTGGCGCAGCGGGGGCTCGCGCTCGTGCTGCAGATCGTGGACTCGGCCGAGGCGGCGGTCACGACGTACCGCGAGTGGTGGGCCGAGCGGCGGTTCGACGTCATGGTCGTCACCGACGTCCTGACGCAGGACCCGCGGGTCGAGGCGCTGCGCCGCATGCGCGCGCCGGCCGTGGTGCTCGGTCCCCCGTCCGTCGCGCAGGGCCTGGCGTCGGTCTCGCTCGACGAGGACGAGGCCTACTCGCGGGTCGCGCACTACCTGCTCGAGCTCGGCCACCACGACGTCGCTGCCGTCACGGCCCCGGCCACGCTGCACCGCACCCGGCTGCGGCTCGACGCGCTGGGGCGGGCGATGGACGCGGTCGGCGGCACGCTCGTGCACGAGGCGACCAACGCGACGCCGGAGGAGGCCGCGGCGGCGACGCGACGCCTGCTCACGGCGCCGGTCCCCCCGTCGGTCGTCGTGTACGACTCGGACCAGATGGCGGTCGCGGCGCTCGACGTGGCGCGCCGGACCGGGCTCGAGGTGCCCTGGGACCTGTCGATCCTCGCGGGCAGCGACTCCGCGCTGTGCCGGCTCGCGACGCCGTCGATCACGACGCTCCCGCTCCCCCTCGGCGACCTGGGCACGGCCGCGGGCGAGGCGGTCCTCGCCGTGCTCGACGGCACACCCGACGTCGAGCGCACGGTCCCGATCGGCGGTATCGCGGTGCGCGGCAGCACGGGCCCGCGCTCGCGCTGACCTGCGCGCGCCGCTGTGCGGCAGCGCGCTGACCAGCACTTACACGATCCCGCGGCGGCCGCGCACGAGCGCGGGCGCGCCGTCGCGCGGTCCCGCGGTCCGGTCGCGAGAGGCTCCGACAAGGTCACGATTAGGTAACGCGGAAACGCCTAATCGCTTCACCCGCTGCCCGCGCCGCGTCACCGCGTGTGAGGTTCACGGCAGTCGCCGAGGACTCACCCCGGGCGACTCGTGCCCGGACCCTCCTGCTACGGGACCGGCACGCCGATCCCAACCCGGAGGACCGTGTGTCCAAGATCCCCAAGCGGCTGAGGGCCGCCACCACCGCCGCCGCCGCGGCGGCACTCGTCATCGCGCCGCTCACGTTCGTCGCGACCGGCGCCCAGGCGGCCGAGGCGCACGTCGACAACCCGTTCGCGGGTGCGACGCAGTACGTCAACCCGACCTGGTCGGCAGCGGTTGAGAGCGCTGCCACGCGCGCCTCGGACCCGGCGCTCGCCGCGAAGATGCGCGCGATCAAGAACCAGCCGACGGCCGTGTGGATGGACCGCATCAGCGCCATCGCCGGCAACGCCGACGGCAACGGGCTGAAGTTCCACCTCGACAACGCCGTCGCGCAGAAGAAGGCCGGCACGCCGATCGTCTTCAACCTCGTCATCTACGACCTGCCGGGTCGCGACTGCTTCGCGCTCGCGTCGAACGGCGAGCTGCCCGCCACGGACGCCGGGCTCGCGCGCTACAAGACCGAGTACATCGACCCGATCGCGGCGCTCCTGGCCGACCCGAAGTACCAGGACATCCGCGTGGCGGCCGTGATCGAGCCGGACTCGCTGCCGAACCTCATCACGAACATCTCGGAGCCGACCTGCCAGCAGTCGGCGCCGTACTACCGCGAGGGCGTCAAGTACGCGCTCGACAAGCTGCACGCGATCCCGAACGTCTACAACTACATCGACGCGGCCCACTCGGGCTGGCTCGGCTGGGACTCCAACGCGGGCCCGGCGGCCAAGCTCTTCGCCGACGTCGCCAAGACGACCCAGGCCGGCTTCGCCTCGATCGACGGCTTCGTCACGAACACGGCCAACTCGACGCCGCTCGAGGAGCCGTTCCTGACCGACTCGACCAAGCAGGTCGGCAGCGGTCAGGTCCGCTCGGCCAAGTACTACGAGTGGAACCCCGACTTCGACGAGATCGACTGGACGGCGCACCTGCACCGCCTGCTCGTCGCCGAGGGCTTCCCGTCCTCGCTCGGCATGGTCATCGACACCTCGCGCAACGGCTGGGGCGGTCCCGCTCGTCCGACCGCCGTGTCGACGAGCACGACGCTCGACACCTACGTCGACCAGTCGCGCATCGACAAGCGCAACCACCGCGGTGCGTGGTGCAACCCGCTCGGCGCCGGCATCGGTGAGCGCCCGAAGGCCACGCCGTCCGGCTACGCGGCCTCGCACCTCGACGCGTTCGTCTGGGTCAAGCCTCCGGGCGAGTCCGACGGCGCCTCGTCGGAGATCCCGAACGACCAGGGCAAGCGGTTCGACCGCATGTGCGACCCGACGTTCAACTCCCCGAAGCTCGCCGGTGCGCTCACGGGCGCCACGCCCAACGCCCCGCTCGCGGGTCAGTGGTTCGAGGAGCAGTTCGTCACCCTCGTGAAGAACGCGTACCCGGTCATCGAGGGCAACGGCACGGTCGACCCGACCGACACCACCGCCCCCACGACGCCCTCGGGCGTCACGGCCGGCACGGTCACGAACACCACGGTCGCGCTGTCGTGGACCGCCTCGACCGACGCGGTCGGCGTCACGGGCTACGACGTCTACCAGGGCACGACGCGGGTCGGTTCCTCGACCTCGACGAGCCTCACGGTGACGGGCCTCACGGCCAACACGGCGTACTCGTTCACGGTCCGCGCCAAGGACGCCGCCGGCAACGTCTCGTCGCCGTCGACCGCGGTCTCGGTCCGCACGACGAACGACACGACGGTCCCGCCGGTCGACACGACCGCTCCCACGGCGCCCTCGGGCCTCGTGGCCGGCACGGTCACGCAGAACTCCGCCGCGATCTCCTGGACCGCCTCGACCGACGCCGTCGGCGTGACGGGCTACGAGATCTTCAGCAACGGCACGTCCGTGGGCACGTCGGCGACCACGAGCTTCACCGCGACCGGCCTCAGCGCCGCCACGGCGTACTCGTTCACGGTCAAGGCCAAGGACGCCGCGGGCAACGTCTCGGCAGCGTCGACGGCGCTGTCGGTCACCACGAAGCCGGCTGACACGGTCCCGACCGGCACCTGCTCCGTGACCTACGCGGCCAACAGCTGGAACTCCGGCTTCACGGCGTCGGTCAAGGTGAAGAACACCGGGACCACGCCGCTGACCAACTGGAAGCTGACGTTCTCGTTCGCCAACGGCCAGACGGTCCAGCAGGGCTGGAGCGCCACGTGGAGCCAGTCCGGCTCGACGGTCACGGCCGCCGGTGCGTCGTGGAACTCCACGCTCGCCCCCGGTGCGACCGCCGACATCGGCTTCAACGGCAGCCACTCGGGCACGAACAACGCCCCGACCGCGTTCGCGGTCAACGGTGCGGCCTGCACGAACGGCTGACACCCGCACGACCGTCGGCCGTGGTCCCCGCCCGCTCGGGCGGGGACCACGGCTCGGCACCCCGGACCACCAGCACCAGCACCAGCACCAGCACCACCGAACCGGAGGACCCCGTCGTGTCCCACGCCCCCTGGTCGACGGCCCCGCGCCGCCTGCGCGCCGCGGTCTCGGCCGCCGCCGCCGCCGCGGTCCTCGCCGGCCCGATGGTCCTCGCGGCTCCCGCGCAGGCCGCCCCCACGCAGGACTGGCTCCACGTCGAGGGCAACCAGATCGTCGACGAGGCCGGCCAGGAGGTCTGGCTGACCGGCGTGAACTGGTTCGGGTTCAACGCGAGCGAGCGCGTGTTCCACGGCCTGTGGTCCGCGAACCTCGAGCAGACGACGAAGGCCATGGCGGACCGCGGCCTCAACGTCGTGCGCGTGCCGATCTCCGCGCAGCTCCTCCTCGAGTGGTCCCAGGACACGACCGTCGCGGCACCGAACGTCAACACGTTCGCGAACCCGGACCTGGTCGGCCTGGACAACCTCGAGATCTTCGACCGGTTCCTCGAGCTGTGCGAGAAGTACGGCCTCAAGGTGTTCCTCGACCTGCACAGCGCCGAGGCGGACAACTCCGGGCACGTCTACCCGATGTGGTGGAAGGGCTCCATCACCACCGAGAAGGTCTACGAGGCGTGGGAGTGGGTCACCGCCCGGTACCGGACGAACGACACGATCATCGGCGCCGACGTCAAGAACGAGCCGCACGGCTCCTTCTCGGAGCCCGAGTTCGCGAAGTGGAACGACACCACCGACGCGGACAACTTCAAGCACTTCGCCGAGACCGCCGGCAAGCGGATCCTCGCGATCAACCCGAACCTGCTGATCTTCGTCGAGGGCACCGCGGTGTACCCGAAGGACGGCGCGAGCTGGACGTCGAAGAACAAGGACGACTGGTACAACACGTGGTGGGGCGGGCAGCTGCGCGGCGTCGCCGACCACCCGATCGACCTCGGGGCGAACCAGGACCAGCTCGTGTACTCCCCGCACGACTACGGCCCGCTCGTGTTCGAGCAGCCCTGGTTCACGGGCACGTGGGACGCGACGACGCTCGAGCGCGACGTGTGGGACCCGAACTGGCTCTACATCCACAAGCAGGACATCGCACCGCTGCTCATCGGTGAGTGGGGCGGCTTCATGGACGGCGGCCCGAACCAGAAGTGGATGACGGCGCTGCGCGACCTCATCGCGAAGTACCGCCTGCACCACACGTTCTGGGTCCTCAACCCGAACTCGGGCGACACCGGCGGGCTGCTGGGCAATGACTGGGTCTCGTGGGACGAGGCGAAGTACGCGCTCGTCGAGCCGGCGCTGTGGGCGGAGGGCGGCAAGTTCGTCAGCCTCGACCACCAGGTCAGGCTGGGTGGCGCGGCCAGCACGACCGGCATCTCGCTGAGCGAGGCGACGGGCGGCGGCGAGCCGACCGACACCACGGCGCCGTCGGTCCCGACGGGCGTGACCGTCGGCGCGACGACCGCGTCGAGCGTCGCGCTGACCTGGACCGAGTCGACCGACGCCGGCTCGGGCGTGGCGGGCTACGAGGTCTACCGCGGCACGACGCGCGTCGGGACGTCGACCTCCACGTCCTTCACCGCGACCGGGCTCACGGCGGACACCGCCTACTCCTTCACGGTGCGGGCCACGGACCGCGTGGGCAACGTCTCCGCCGCCTCGGCCGCGGTGACCGCCCGCACCAGGGCCGCCACCACGCCGACCGACACCACGGCACCGAGCGTGCCGACGGGGCTGCGGGCCGGCACAGGCACCTCCACGTCGGTGGCTCTCGCCTGGGACGCCTCGACCGACGAGGCGGGCGGCAGCGGGGTCACCGGGTACGACGTGTACCGCGGGACGACGCTCGTCGGCACCAGCACGACGACCACGCTCGGGGTGAGCGGGCTCAGCCCCGCCACGGCGCACACCTTCACGGTCCGCGCCAAGGACGTCGCCGGGAACGTCTCGGCCGCGTCGGCGCCGCTCGCGGTGACCACGCCGCCGGACCGGGCCACGGGTGCGTGCACCGTGAGGTACACCGCGAACGGCTGGAACGCCGGCTTCACGGGGACCGTGCGGCTCACGAACACCGGCACCTCGGCGCTGTCGAGCTGGTCGCTCGGGTTCGCGTTCCCGTCGGGGCAGACGGTGACGCAGGGCTGGAGCGCGACGTGGGCCCAGACCGGGACCGCCGTCACCGCGACGTCGTTGCCCTGGAACGGGAGCCTCGCACCCGGCGCGAGCGTCGAGATCGGCTTCAACGGCGCCCACACCGGGACCAACACCGCACCCACCGCGTTCACGCTGAACGGAGCGACGTGCACCGCCGGCTGACCGCCGGCCCCTGAGCACAGGTGCGGGGGGCGGGCGGATCGCCCCCCGCACCTGTCCCCACGTGTCACCCCCCGTGAAGTCCGGGTGACAGCAGCGAGGCCCCGCGCGACCGGTCCCCCCACCGGCCGCGCGGGGCCTCGTGCGTGCGGTCAGACGCGTGCCAGCTCGGCCTCGAGCGCCGCGACGAAGCCGTCGACGTCGTCCTCGGTGGTGTCGAACGAGCACATCCAGCGCACCGCGCCCGTGGCGCGGTCCCAGTCGTAGAAGCGCCGGACCTCACGCAGCCGCTCCGCGACCGGCGGCGGGACGGCCGCGAACACCGCGTTGGCCTGGGTCGGCAGCGTCAAGGTGACGCCGTCGAGCCGCTCGACGCCGGCGCGGAGCCGGGCCGCCATCGCGTTGGCCCGCCGGGCCGAGCGCAGCCACAGGTCGTCCTCGAAGAGCGCGACGAGCTGGGCGGAGACGAACCGCATCTTCGACGCGAGCTGCATGTCGATCTTGCGCAGGAAGTCCACCCCGGTCACGGCCGCGGGGTCGAGCACGACGACGGCCTCGCCGAACATCGCGCCGTTCTTCGTCCCGCCGAGCGACACGAGGTCCACGCCCGCGTCGGTCGTGAACGCGCGCAGCGGCACGTCGAGCCACGCGGCAGCGTTCGCGATCCGGGCGCCGTCCAGGTGCACGCGCATCCCGAGGCCGTGCGCGTGCTCGGTGAGCGCCCGGATCTCGTCGGGGGTGTACGTCGTCCCGAGCTCGGTCGACTGGGTGAGCGAGACGACGCCGGGCTGGGCCCGGTGCTCGTCGCCCCACCCCCACGCGTGGCGGGCGACGAGCTCGGGGGTGAGCTTGCCGTCGGGCGTCGGGACGGTCAGCAGCTTGAGGCCGCCCACCCGCTCCGGGGCGGCGTTCTCGTCGGTGTTGATGTGCGCGGTCTCGGCGCAGATCACGGCGCCCCAGCGCGGGAGCGCCGCCTGCAGCGCGAGCACGTTGGCGCCCGTGCCGTTGAACACGGGGTAGGCGCGCGCGCCGGGGCCGAAGTGCCGGGCGACGACCTCCTGGAGGTGCGCGGTGTACGCGTCGCCGCCGTACGCGGTCTGGTGACCGCCGTTCGCGGCCGCGATCGCAGCGAGGACCTCGGGGTGCACCCCGGCGTAGTTGTCGGACGCGAGCTCGCGCCGCTCGGTGTCGTGCAGTCGGTTCACGCGCCCCAGTCTCTCCCACGCCGGCGCCCGGTCCGTGCGGCGGGGACGCGGCCGGGGTCACGACACCGTGCGGCGGGCGTCGCGGGCTCCCGGACGCGGCCGGACGCGCGACGCGCTCGCGGTCGACCGCTCGATGCGGTCCGGGGCGTCAGTGCTGCGCGGCGCGCGCCGCGCGGCAGTCCGCGCACGTGCCGACGAGCTCGATGGTGTGCTCGACGTCGACGAACGCGTGCGCGGCGGCGATCTGGTCCGCCCACGTCTCCGCGGCGGGCCCGTCGATCTCGACGGTACGTCCGCAGTACCGGCACACGAGGTGGTGGTGGTGGCTGCCGCGGCGCTCGCACCGGCGGTACACCGACTCGCCGTCCTCGCTGCGCAGCACGTCGACCTCGCCGCTCTCCGTGAGCGACTGCACCGCGCGGTAGACGGTCGCCAGACCCGTCGAGGACCCCTGGGCGCGCAGCAGCTCGTGGAGCTGCTGCGCGCTGCGGAACTCGTCGAGCCCGTCGAGGAGCGCGAGGATCTCCGCACGCTGGCGCGTGTTGCGCTGGATCACGGCCACGGGTTCTCCTCCGTCCGGTCACGCCGCGGGTGGGGGTGCGGCCGGGACGAACCGTCCGCACCGGCGATTCTAGGCGAGCGGCACGTGCAGGCCCGGCGCGCGTGGGAGGACACGGTCGTGCGCGGCAGGTTCGTGTGCGCGTCCGTGCGCGGCTGGTCCGTGCGCGCACAGGAACGCGGAGCCGGTCTCCCGCGGGTGCACCGGGCACACGTGGCGCCGCACGGCGCGGGCCCCCGTGCGGTCAGCACGAGGGCCCGGGCCGGTCGGGCGCCCGGATGCGGCGCCCGTGGGTGTGCGACTACTTGGCGACGGCGCGCTTGAGGGCGCTGCCGGCCGTGAGCTTCACGCGGTAGCCGGCGGGGATCTCGAGCTTCTCGCCGGTCTGCGGGTTGATGCCGGTACGAGCGGAACGGTCCGCACGGGAGACTGCGAGCAGCCCGGGGATGGTGACGCTCTCGCCGGCGGAGAGCTGCTCGACCAGGACCTCCTGGAAGGCCTTGAGCGCCGCGTCGGCGGCGGTGTTGGTCAGACCCGCCTTGGCGGCGATGGCCTGGACGAGCTCGGTGCGGTTCACGCTCACGGGATGTGCTCCTTGTAGGTCGGACGTGCCTGCCCGGGCGACACGCCCGGACGTTCAGGCCGCACCCGTGGCGGCGGGGTGGGGACCCCTCCGCCGTCGGCCTGTCGCGGACGACCTTAGTGGCCGCTCAGGCTCGCGCACGCCAGGACGGGCGTCGCGCTCGTCACCCGACCAGGCGCTGCGCCCGGTCGAGGAGCCGCTCGACGGGCCACGCGCACACGATCCGGTCCGGGCCCAGGCCGTGCCGGGCGGCGCGCTCGCAGCCGCTGACCTGCCAATCGAGCTGTCCCGGGGCGTGCGCGTCGGAGTCGATCGTGAACACGCACCCGGCCTCGATCGCGACGTCGAGCAGCGCGTGCGGCGGGTCCAGCCGGTCGGGGCGGCTGTTGATCTCGACCGCGACGCCGTGCGCGGCGCACGCCTCGAACACCGCGCGGGCGTCGAACTCGCTCTCGGGCCGCGGTCGTCCGGTGAGGCGCCGGCCCGTGCAGTGCCCCAGGACGTCGGTGCGCGGGTCGCTGACCGCCGCGACCATGCGCCGGGTCATCTCGTCGCGCCCCATCCGCAGCTTCGAGTGCACCGACGCGACGACCACGTCGAGCTCGTCGAGCAGGTCGGGGTCCTGGTCGAGGGACCCGTCGTCGAGGATGTCGACCTCGATCCCCGTGAGCACCCGGAACGGCCCGACCGCGCGGTTCAGCGCCGCGACCTGCTCGAGCTGAGCCCGCAGCCGCGCGGCGCTCAGCCCGTTCGCGACCGTGAGGCGCGGCGAGTGGTCCGTGATCGCCAGGTACTCGTGGCCCAGGTCGATCGCCGCGAGCACCATCTCCTGCAGCGGGCTCGACCCGTCGCTCGCCTCGGTGTGCGCGTGCAGGTCCCCGCGCAGCGCCGCCCGGAGCTCGGCCCCCGGGCCGGTGTCCGACGCGCGTGCCCCGAGGCGCCGCTCGAGGTCGGCGAGGTAGTCGACCGCTCCCCCGGCCGCCACGTTCGCCGCGACCTGCGCCGTGCGGGCGCCGACGCCCGGGAGGTCGGTCAGGGTCCCTGCTGCGACGCGGGCCTCGACCTCGTCGTCTCCGAGCCGCTCGATCGCGCGCGCCGCCCCGCGGAACGCCTCCGCCCGGTACCCGCTCTCCTGCGCCCGCTCCAGCAGGAACGCGACACGGCGCAGCGTCGCGACGACACGCTCGCGCAGGTCGCCCGTCGAGGCGTCCCCCACGGCCTCAGGACGCCCGGCGCCGCGACGCCGTCTTCGCGGGCTCCTTCGCAGCGCTCGACCGCGCCGTCGACGCGCGCTTCTTCGGGGCCGCGGCCGCGTCGCCGTCGTCGTCGGCCTTCGTGCGGCGCGACCTCGTGCTCGCGGCGGGGGCGTCGTCCTCGGCGCTCGCGGACGCCTTCGACGCGCGCTTCGCCGCCGGCTTGCGCCCCGCACCTGCGTCGCCGTCCTCGTCCGACGAGGCCCGCGTGCGCTTCGCCGGTGCCGGCTCCTCCGCCCCGGTGTCCGCCGCCGCACCGCCGCGCCCCGCGCGGGCCTTCTCGACGCTGCGCTGCAGCGCCGCGAGCAGGTCGACCACCTCGCCGCCCGTGCTCTCGTCCTTCGCGGCCGTCGCCGGGACCTGGCGCGTGCTGCCCGACGAGACCTTCGACTCGATGAGCTGCTCGAGCGCCGCCTGGTAGGAGTCCTCGAAGCCCGAGGGGTCGAAGTCCCCCGCGAGCGACTCGACGAGGGACGACGCCATCGCGAGCTCCTGCGGGCGCACCGTGACGTCGGTGTCGAGGATCGGGAAGTCCGCCTCGCGCACCTCGTCGGGCCACAGCAGCGTCTGCAGGCAGATGACGTTGTCGCGCACCCGGAGCACCGCCATCGACTCCCGCTGACGCAGGGCGACCTTGACGACGGCCATCCGGTCGCTCGCCTCGAGGGCCTCGCGCAGCAGCGCGTAGGGCTTGGCGGACGTCTTCTCCGGCTCGAGGTAGTACGTCTTCGCGAGCAGGATCGGGTCGACCTGCTCGGACGGCACGAACTCGACGACCGAGATCTCGCGCTCGGTCGCGAGCGGCAGCTCCGCGAGGTCCTGGTCGGTCAGCATCACGAGCTCGCCCTCGTCCGTCTCGTAGCCCTTGGCGATGTCGCTGAACTGGACGGTCTCGCCGCACACGCTGCACACCTTGCGGTACCGGATCCGCCCGCCGTCGTCCTTGTGCACCTGGTGCAGCGGGACCTCGTGCTCGCCGGTGGCCGCGTAGAGCTTCACCGGGACGTTGACCAGACCGAAGGCGACGGCACCCTTCCAGATGGCACGCACCGACGACCACCTCCTCGAGCTCCGTGTCGCGCAGCCTCGCCGGTCCGCAGAGCGCGCTCGAGCGCGCGCCGAACACGGCCTACCTGGGCAGGATGGACCCGTGCAGCCCATGCTCGCCACCCCTACGACCTCCGGGTCACCCCTGCCGAGCGGGCCGGGGTGGGCGTTCGAGATCAAGTGGGACGGGGTCCGGGTGCTCGCCGACACCACCGGCGGGCGCCTGCGGCTGCACGCACGCAGCGGCCGGGAGGTCACCGTCGCCTACCCCGAGCTCGCCGCGCTCGCGGACCTCCCGGGTGCCGTGCTCGACGGTGAGGTGGTCGCGATGGCCGACGGGATCCCGTCGTTCGAGGCGCTCGCCTCCCGCATGCACGTGCGCGACGCGGCCCGGGCGGCTGCCCTCTCCCGCACGCTGCCGGTGAGCTACCTCGTGTTCGACGTCCTGCAGCTCTACGGCGTCGACGTGACCCGCCGGACGTTCGACGAGCGCCGCGCGACGCTCGAGCGCCTCGACCTCCCGGCGCCCGCGACGCTCTCCCCCGTCTACCCCGACGGTCCCGACCTGTGGGAGGTCACGCGCGCGCACGGGCTCGAGGGCGTCGTCGCGAAGCGCCGCTCCTCGACCTACCAGCCCGGCCGACGTTCACCCGACTGGCTCAAGGCCGCGCACCGCTCGACACGCACCGCGCTCGTCGCCGGCTGGCGCCCCGAGACGACCGGCTCGGGCCGGCTCGGGGCGGTGCACCTCGCCGCGCCCGCCGCCGACGGACGCCTGCGCTACCTCGGGCGCGCCGGGAGCGGCCTCGCCGGGGAGCTCGGACGGGAGCTGCGGCGCCTGCTGGAGCCGCACGCGCGCGCCGACTCCCCGCTCGACGAGCAGCTCGCGCCCGTCGACCGGCGCGACTCGTTCTGGTGCGAGCCCGTCGTCCAGGTCGACGTCGCGTACCTCGGGCGCACGGGGTCGGGACGGCTGCGCCACCCCGCGGTCCGGGGGGTGCGCGACGAGGTCCCGGTCGACCCGTGGGAGGTGCTGTGACGCCGGAGGACGCCGCCCAGGTGGTCGACGTGGGCGGGCGCCCGGTGCGGCTGACGCACCTCGACCGGGTCATGTACCCGTCGACGGGGACGACGAAGGGCGAGGTGCTGCACTACGTCACGCAGGTCGCCCCCGCGCTGCTGCGCCAGCTCGCGGACCGGCCCGTGACGCGCATCCGGTTCACGGGCGGCGTCGACGGGGAGACGTTCTTCGAGAAGAACCTGCCCGCGTCGGCGCCCGACTGGGTGCGGCGCCAGACGCTGCGCGCCGCCCCCGGGGCCGAGGACGAGGGCAAGGAGCTCACGCTGCCGTTCCTCGACGACCTCGCGTCGGTCGTGTGGGCGACGAACCAGGGAGCGCTCGAGCTGCACACCCCGCAGTGGCGCGTCGGCCCGCGCGGCGGCGTGCGGCGCCCCGACCGGCTCGTCATCGACCTCGACCCCGGACCGCCCGCGGGGCTGGCCGCGTGCGCCGAGGTCGCCCTGCTCGTGCGCGAGAGGCTGCGAGCCGACGGGCTCGAGTGCCGTCCCGTCACGTCGGGCAGCAAGGGCATGCAGCTCTACGCACCGCTGCCGGGGCGGCGCACGGTCATGGAGGTCCGCACGTACGCCCGGGATGTCGCGCACGAGCTCGCGGCCGCGCACCCGGACCTCGTCGTCGCGATCATGCGCAAGGAGCTGCGCGGCGGGAAGGTCCTGCTCGACTGGAGCCAGAACCACCCCGCCAAGACCACCATCACGCCGTACTCGCTGCGCGGTCGGGAGCGCCCGTCGGTGGCTGCGCCCCGGTGGTGGGACGAGATCGGGCCGGGCCTCACGCAGCTCGGTCCCGACGAGGTCGTCCGGCGGCTCGCGGAGGACGGCGACCCGCTCGCCTGAGACCGGGGGCACCGGGGGCACCGGGATGGGATGCTGACCGCATGCTCGAGGCGCTCACCGGCACCGGCCTGGCCACCGCGGCCGGGCTCAACGCGTACGTCCCGCTGCTGGTCATCGGGCTGCTCGGCCGCTGGACCGACCTCGTCGACCCGCCCGTCGGGTGGGAGTGGCTGTCGAACGAGTGGGTCCTCGTCGTGCTCGGGGCGCTCCTGCTGCTCGAGGTGGTGGCCGACAAGATCCCGGGGGTCGACTCGGTGAACGACGTCGTCCAGACGGTCGTGCGCCCCGCCGCCGGCGGCATCGCGTTCGGCGCGGGCTCGTCCTCCCAGACCGCCGTCGTGACCGACCCGGGCGCGTTCGTCGAGTCGGGCCGGTGGGTGCCCGTCGTGATCGGGATCGTCCTCGCGCTCGTGGTGCACGCGGCCAAGTCGACGGCCCGCCCGGTCGTCAACGCCGCGACGCTCGGCCTGGGCGCACCGTTGGCGAGCACCGCGGAGGACGCGACGAGCGTCGGCCTGTCGTTCGCGGCGATCCTGGCCCCGGTGCTCGTGCTGCTGCTCCTCGTCGCGCTGGCCGCAGGGTGGTGGCGGTTCCGTCGCCGGCGAGCCGCTGGGGCTGCGGCCGGTGTGGCGGCCGACGACGCGCCGCCGCCGCGGGTCGGCTGACTGCCCGTCCGGGCGTTCGGCGCCGCCGGGCGCGGCGTCCGCGGACGTGTGCGTCGCTCGTGACGTGTGCGTCACTCGTGACGTGTGCGGCCGTGCGGCGCACCGCAGGAGGACGGTCGAGGTGGTCGGACGGGCCTCAGCCCGGGTGCGCGACCGTGCGCAGGGCGAGGCCGTCGAGGAGCAGCGCGAGGCCGAGCTCGAACCGCTCCTCCGCGTCGCGCTCGCTGCCCGACGCGCCCGGCCCGGCGGGGGCGAGCTGTGCGTGCGACTGCTCGTGCGCGGTGTGCCCGAGCACGTAGTGCACGAGGGCGGCGGCGCCGGCCTCGGCCTGCGCGCCCGGGACCCCCGCGGCCCGCACGCGGTCCGTCAGCGCGGCGACGGTCGGGTCCTCGTCCGAGCGGAGCGCGTACGCCGCCGCGACGACCTCGGCGCCGTCCCGGTGCGCGAGGAGGGTGCGACGCAGGGTGCGCGCCCAGC
>NZ_JBFTER010000017.1:0-64616 GCF_047229345.1 Cellulomonas jepli
CTTCTTGGGCACAGCGACATCCTTCCAGCGGGACCTCGTCCCACAGATGGAGTGTCAACCAGCCCTGCAGCAGTCCCTTGCTGCCGCTCGTGGTCGTGCCCGTCGCGTTGTGGTGGGCGGCTGAAGTGAGTCACGCACCGGGACTGCCGACCTGGGTGCTGCTCGTCTCGGCGTCCCTCGTGGCTGGCTTGTGCCTGGTGCGAGCGACCCTGGCGCTGCGCGGTAGCGAGCATCTGGCTGAGCACGACCCTCTCACCGGCCTGGCCAACCGCCGAGGCATCGACCGCGCGTTCACCAACCCGCTACTAGACGGCGGACGCAGCATGCTGCTGATAGACGTTGACGAGTTCAAGCAGGTCAATGACACCTACGGCCACGACACCGGAGACGCGCTGCTGCTCCAGATACGCGATCGCTTGATCGAACCCCGCCCAGGACTCGAGTTGGTGGCTCGTCTTGGCGGGGACGAGTTCGTCATGCTGGCCGCTACACCGCACGCTCACCGGTTGGCTCAGCAGGTACTGCTGTCCATGCAAGAGCCGGTCACTGTCAACCAGCTGGAACTGCGCGTGAGCGCAAGCATCGGCGTCGCCGACGCCACCGACGACATGTCGCTTTCCGACCTGATCACGAACGCGGACGTCGCCATGTACGGGGCCAAGACCAGCGGCCGCAACACCGTGGCCGCGTTCCAACCGGGTATGCGCGAGGAAGTGGCTTCCCGGTTCGTTCTCACCAGCCAGGTACGCCAGCTGCTAGGCGCGCGCTCCCCGGACGTGGGCAAGCTGGAGATCCACTACCAACCGGTCGTGGACTTGATCACCGAGGAACACGTCGCTGCAGAGGCGCTGGTGCGCTGGCGACACCCCGAACACGGCCTCCTCGCCCCCAACGCGTTCCTCAGCTTGGTCTCCACCAGTGGCCTGGACGCGCGCCTTGACCGTGAGGTGCTTCACGCCGTCTTGCGCCAGATCGCGCACTGGCAACGGCAAGGACTGCAACCGCGGCCCATCAGCGTGAACCTGACACCCGACAGCTTGGCCGACCCCTTGCTGGCCGAGCAAGTGCTGACAGCTCTCGACGAGACGGGAGTGGCGCCGGGTGCGCTACGTCTCGAAATCACCGAGCACCAGCGGCTGCCCGACGACAGCCCCGCCGTTGACACCCTGGCTGTTCTGGCCTCTGCCGGTGTCGTCATCTACCTCGACGACTACGGGGTGGGATACACCTCCCTCGACTACCTGAGTCGATACCCGGTCAGCACCCTCAAACTCGACCGGTCGCTGGTCACCGGTGCGGGCACAGGACGGTCCTTGCTCGTGGCTGGTGTGGTGGCGATGGCCGGCACCTTGAACTTGGATCTCCTGGCCGAAGGAGTGGAAACCATTGCCGAACGCGACCATCTCATCGAGATGGGCGTGCGGTACGGGCAGGGGTACCTGTTTTCCCGGCCGGTGCCGGCCGACGAGTACATGCAGCTGGTCACTAGCGCGCTGTAGCCCCCGGCTCTGAACCACCGTTACCACCACGTTCGTGATGACAACGTGCATCGAACATCTCTGCGGTGTGTAGTCAACGACTGCTCATGGACGACCGGCGCCTGCACCTGCTCGACTGATCGCTCCGGTCGTTGCGCGCTGCGGAGACGCGAGCGACTCGACTTGATCGTGCAGGTGCCATGTCGACATGGATGGTCCGAAAGACGCTGCGGTTCCAACCGCAGCGGTAGGGGCGCGACTGCAGCGAGGATGCGGAGGAGTTCCGATGCGCACCGCCTTTCCGCCATTAGTGGAAGCGCAAAGGCGCACGTCGGGAGTGGACATCGCTTGCGACTTGGGACCATCGCCCTGCTACGTGTTGTCGCCGCTGCGGTGAGATCGACTTGTGGACGCAGTCGCGCGAGTGTGGTGGTTTCCGGTCGGTGCGGGCGGGTACGTCTCGCGTCGTACAAGCGCCTGGTGGGAACGGGCGATGGCCGCCCGCGAGGGCAGGGAGCCGCAGTTACTCGTCCATGCCGTGCTCGAAGTAATGACTGGCAAGGTCGTCAGGACCGTCGATATGAGTCCGATATGGGGCAAGGTCGCCGAGCGGCGCGACGTCGTCGTGGCAGTCGGCCCCGTTGGATCGCGAAGCCTCAAGTGGTGTCCGCTGTTCCGCTACGAGGTGCGTGTGGTTCACGGCGTCGGCGGTCTGTCGGCACCCGTGCACGTCAGCGACCGCTTCCTTCTGCCGGGATGTGTGCTTGACGACCTCGCCGAGGTGCCGGCCTACACCTGGGGGCGTGACGATGCTGGGACAGGGGAGATGTGGACGTCCAACTCAGTCGTCGCTTGGCTGCTTGAGCGTTCTGGAGTGTCGACCCTCGAGCCACCTGCCGGTCATCGCGCGCCCGGCTGGGAAGCGGGAGTGCTGATGGCGCGCGGGTAGCTTGGCCGACCAGTTCTCTCACTGCGACGACTCATACGATCAAAAGTTGGACGTCTTCGCCCACATAGCGCGACGGGACGTTGAGTGTCACTCGGCCCACTGCAGTGGGGAGCTTTCTGGTCCACTGACGTCCGAGGCCGTGCCTCGTTGGTGGACGATGTCGCCCGTGGTGAAAATGCGCCGTCGCTTGGCGGCGTACATGCGGGCGTCGGCTGCGGAGAGAACCTCGGACGCGGTGATGTGGGTGCCGGGGCGCAGTACGACCGTGCCGATGCTTGCCTTGGCGATCGTGGCAAGTGGTCCGAGGTCGATCTCGTGCGCCAGCGCGTCCTCGAGGCGCTGCACCGTCTCGGTCTGGAGCCGATCTGGATCCCCGATGAGGACGATGATGAACTCATCGCCGCCGAAGCGCGCGACGAAGTCGTCGCTTCGCACGGCGGCGCGTAGCCGGGATGCGACGTGCGCAAGGAGGCGGTCGCCCACGTGGTGACCGTACTGGTCGTTTACGTTCTTGAAGCCGTCCAGGTCAAGGAAGCAAACAAGCCCGCCCGGCGCCTGGCCGGTGCGGACCGCGTCGACGATTTCGGCAACCTGGCGGTCGACGGCCCGACGGTTGGGCAGCCCGGTGAGCTCGTCGTGCGTTGCCTGGTGAACGAGTTCTTGTTCGGCGCGCGCGTGGAGAAGGGCTAGCTGAGACACCCGGACTAGGACGAGGGGTACGAGCAGCAGCGAGCCGAGGCTCAGGAGCAGGAGGTCGGCACCGCCTCCTGCGAGTTCACGTAGCCCTGCGATCGCGGGATTCACCGCAAGCGCGATTCCGAGGAAGGTCAGGGCGCCGGGACCGAGCCGACGCGCTGGTCGCGGCGCCGGGGTTGCCAGCGACCGCGCTGCCGGATGTACTACCGCCGCACCCGTCGCGGCATACGCGATGATCCACGTCAGGCCCACCCAGTGCGCGCTTGCTCCAGTGGCCGGGTCTACGGCGATGACGTTACCGACGTTGCCGACCAGGGCGCTGCCGCTCGCGAGGAGCAAGTACCCGAGCGTGGCGCGTCCCCGCGGTGCGTCCACCACCGCCCGCAAGACGGCACCGAATGTGCCGCTGACCAACAGCACGATCAACAGCGTGTATCCCCGCTCTGCAACATCCGCGTCGCGCTCAGCGAGTGCCGGGAAGAGGACGAAAGACCACAGAAGGCCAGCGCCGCTGAGCGCCATGATGGACGTGTCGATGACGCGACCACCGTCGACGCGGGCTGTCGGCATGACGACGAAGATGCTGGCGGCGAGAAGAAGGAGATATCCCAGCGGGACGGTGACCGCGGGGATGATGCCAGTCGCGTGGGTCGCTCCGCCGATGCCTACTTGCACCAACCACGCGATGTTGTCGACCGTGAGCAGCATGAGTGCGGCACTCGCACACCACCACGGTTGCGGACGGGGCGGCCTACGAGCGACAAGCGTGAGCACAACCGCCGCGCCCGGCACCAAAGTCGATTCGAGGAAGACGACGCTGCGCGCCGCGCCGTCGGTGAGCCCGTAGGCCACGGAGATGCCCGTCGCGGTCACCAAGAACGCCGAGTGTGCAGCAAGACTGGCGCGCTCGGACCGGTCGTGGCTCACGGGTGATCCATCGGCATGGTGGCCGGTACGGCTCAGTCTCGACCGGGTGAAAGCGGTGCTTTCGGCCAGCGTTGCCGCGGTCGGCAAGTCCGGGAGCTCGCGCGGCTCATCATCAGTGGTCACCCGATCGGGTCTCCGGCGCCGCACCGCTGCCTAGGAACGAGGAGCTCGGTGGACCAGGGTGTCTGCGGGCCTAAGCGGAGCGCTTGCGTTGGACTTCGCCACGCCCGTGGGCGCGGTACTACCTGCAACGCTCGACGAGTTACCCGTCTGGCCCGTCAAGAGGCGGGGACGGGGTAGTGGCCCGGTCGATGGTGTCGTGAATGACCGTGGTGCTGCCGCCCCGAGCTTTCGCTTCGTACATCGCGGCGTCGGCAACATGTAGCAGGTCGTCGGCCGACGTGCCGCCTGCCGCTGGGGTGATGGTGATTCCGGCGCTGATGGTGACAGGCGTCGCCGAGAGCCCCGTGAGGGGAGGGTCAAGGGCAGCGTGCAGCCGTTTTGCGATGGCGTCGACGATCGGGCGGGCTTCCTCAGGGTTGCGAGGGAGCTGTTCGATGAGCAGTACGAACTCGTCGCCGGCGATGCGTGCGAGGGTGTCGCACGCCCGTACGGTCGCAGCCAGTCGGTGCGCGGTCTCGCTGAGGACGCCATCGCCGGTGGCGTGGCCATAGGTGTCGTTGATGATCTTGAATCGGTCGACGTCGATGAACGCGACGGCGATCGGGCCGCCCGTGCGGCGAGCCGCGGCCAAGGCGTGCTCGATGCGGTCGAACAGCAGCCTGCGATTGGGCAGACCGGTGAGCGGGTCGTGCAGAGATCGATGCTCGACCTCGAGGCGGTCGGAGCGCGCTTGGTCTCGATCGAAAGCCATGACGAGATAGGAGACGGCGACATCCGCGAGCATGCGCCCGGCGCGGATCTCATCGACGGTCCACGGCCCGTGCTCGTGCCGGTACAAGTCCAACGTTCCCCACACTCGTCCGCGACTGCGCAGCGGGATGGCGATGACGGCGCCTAGCGCCTGCCGCACGGCTGCGGGCGCAAAGCCGCTCCAGACGCGCTGCATCCCGGCGAGGTCGTCGATCACGACGATCTCGCCGGAGTCGATCGCGTCCCGGCACGGGCCTTCCTGCAAGGATTCCTGTAGTTCCTCCGCTGCGTTGACGGGTCCCACGGCGTCGACGAATCGCGCACGCGGCCGGTGCCCTTGATCGTCGGGCACGCCCATGACTCCAACGCCATCGACGGGCACAACCTGGGACGCCACCCGGCACAACTGCCGGAGCATCTCATCAGCATCGAAGTCCGCCGTGGCGAGCGACGCGAGACGCGCTACGGCTTCGACGAGCATCCGGTCGTCGACCATGGCGCCCCCGGGACCTGCACATCACGCACGGTGTCTGGCCCGGAAATGGCTGGCCCGGTCTCGTAAAACGTTACGCCCACCCGATGCCACGGGCATCCGCGGCGCTTCGGCCCTGACGGACGGTTCAGACCGCTTCGGGTCGTTGCTCGATGGGCGAGATGCGAACGCCCGCTTCAGCGCGAGGAGCCAGACCAGGCGACAGGTGAGGAGGCGCCGAGCGTGACGGTTGCCGTAGCGCGCCCAAGGATTAGGGATCCACGTCCGCATCGGACCAGCGGGCTTCATACCGAACTAGGACGTACAGCCTTCGCCCACGCAAGCGGTGCCATGCGAAGATGAGAGCGTCGATGGCATGTCGACGTGGCTGACTGATGCAGCTGCGCGTCACCGGTGTACGGGTGGCCGACCGCCACCGGGAAGGCCCGGCCGGCGTGACCGAGCTCTCGCCGTACCTGCACGAGCTCGTCGTGCAGGCCGCGGCCCACTTCGGGGATCACACGCAGGCGAGCATCACCTTCGCCCATCACGGTGCGCTTGTGCGTCCGGCGAGCAGCGACGACCGCTCGGCACGCTGCGACCAGGTCGAGGCCCGCACTGGTGCGGGGCCCTGCATTCAGGCGATGGGCCAGCTGCACGCCGTGCTGGTTCCGCGTGTCCTGGACGCGACCTGGGTTGAGTGGCGCGCGCAGGCGACGGTCGAGGGATTCGTCTCGGCTCTCGCGATGCCCGCCCGCGTCGCCCCGGGCCTCGACGTGGCGCTGAACCTGTACTCCCGGGTCACCGACCCGTGGGACGCCCAGGCCCTCGCCGACGCCGACACCCACGCCCAGGGCATCGCCGACGCGATCCGCGCCCGACTGGACAGCCCGACGCAGCTCATGGACATCGCCCTGCGCGAGGCACTGAGCACGCGCGCGGTGATCGAGCAGGCCGTCGGGGTTCTCATGCACGCCAACGCCTGCACCCCGGACGAAGCGATGGCGAGCCTGCTGGAGATGAGCACCGGTACCGACCTCGACGTCGAGCAGGTCGCCCGGTTCGTCCTGCGCACTCTCGACGTCACCACCTACCTGCCTGAGCCCCCGTCACCGCACCCGTCGAGCGACTGAGCCGGCACCGGAAAGCGGGTCGCGCTGCGCTGGGTGTGCCCGAACGGCACGATGGAACAAGGACCCGGTCAAGCCCATGCCGAGCTCCTGTGTCGGGCGGACCGTCCGCATGGAGCAGCCGCGACCGCGATCGTCGTAGGAGAGTCATGGAGCCCATACCGCAGACGTCCGAAGTGCTGCGTGAGCTGCGCACCACCGGTGGACCCGACCTCGAGGCGATGCTGCGTGACATGGCCGAGCGCGTCTCGCGCGTCGTGCCGTCGTGCACCGGCATGAGCCTGAGCGTCGCCGACGCCGGCCTGACGTTCACCCTCGTGTCCACCTCGGAGCAGACCTCGGCCCTGGACGGTGTGCAGTACGCGACGAGCGGACCGTGCGTCCAGACCGCGCTCGAGGGGATCGAGCTCACCGTGCAGGACGTTCTCAATGAGGACCGCTGGCAGCGGTTCGCCGCCGCTGCGGCCGCCGAGAACGTCCGCAGCAGCCTGTCCCTTCCGCTGCTCGTCGGCGGCTGGCACGGGTCGATCAACCTCTACGCCGCTGACCCCCGTGCCTTCACCGGTGACCTCGAGGAGCTGCGCGCGATCGTCGGGCCCGGCATCGACGTCGCCGTGACCAACGCCGACCTGCCATTCCGCACCCGCACCTACGCAACCGACGCGCCTCGGTCTCTGGGCGACCTGGACCTGATCGAGCAGGCCGTCGGGATGCTCATGGCCCAGGAAGGGCTCGACCCCGACCGGGCGCGCCAACATCTCCAGGACGCTGCCGAGCGCGCCGGTATCGACCAGCTGACCCTGGCCCGCACGCTCATCAGCGCGCTCTGACCAGTACGTAAAGTTAGTTTTAGTGGCGTGGAGTGAATGGTGCCTCGGGTGCGGCGCGATGGCCGGTCAGTCGTTCGACGATGTCAGCGGCGATGTCCCGGACGGCGATGTTGCGGTTGCTCGATGCGCTGCGCAGGATCGCCATCGCCTCATCGTGACCGCACCGGTTCTGGCCCATGATGACCCCGATGGCCTGGTCGATCGCGGGCCGGGTCGCCAGCGCCGACCACAGGTCGTCGCTGGTACGGGTCTGGGCATCCAGGGCCTGGCACAGCTCGCCCACGTGGACGGCCAGGACCAGGTGTTCGGGGCCACGGCGACACGCTGAGGGCCCCAGCGGGCGGGTCGGTCACCGTACGCGGCTAGCGCGAGGGACCAACCGTTGCCGCTCGCTGTGGCGAGCACGGCTACGGAGCAGAAGCTCGCGTTCATGACGGCGTTCTGCCACCCCTGCCAGCGGACGTCGGCGGCGACGTCCTCGACGAGCACCGGCTCCAGAGTGGTCAGGGCGTGCAGGCGCGGACCTTCCGCATGAAGGTCCTGGGCCGCGGCGCAGGCGTCGAGGCGTGGATCCGTGCATGCGGCTGACAGATCGGTGCCGTCGACCCGGACCGTGATCTGCACCTGCGTGCCGCTGCCGATCGCGTGGGCGGCGGTGCTGGCCAGGGAGGCGAGCAGGTGGTCGTGGCGTGGATCCCACGGTAGACCCGCCGGCGCCTTCTGAGTGGTGCGTGCGGTGATGCGAGTCATGCTGGGCCCCCCGACCGAGCCGGCGCCCGACCGCAGCGCGTCCCGGCAAGGACGGCATCGTCGGTGCTGACGTATGTCCAATAATGCACCCAGGAGCAATCCGGGCAGAAACGGACGGCGGTCAGGTGCGTTCACCTTCGCTTCGGGAACCCATCGTGACGATCGGCGCGGTGGGAGCGGCGCCAGTAACGCGAGTGATCAAGGCCGTAGCGATGTCGCGGACCTTGATGTTGCGGTGCTGGGAGGCGCTACACAGGATGCGGAACGCCTCTTCCGCGGTGCACCGGTTCTCGCTCATGATCACGCCCATCGCCTGGTCGATCACTGCCCGAGAGGCCAAGCTGGCGCGGAGATCTTCGATCGTGTGCGCTTGGTTGGCTGACCGGAGGGCAAGGGTCAGCGTCCTGGCAAGTTCCTCGGTGTACATCTCGGCTCGCAGCAGCGCGTTGGCATCCCAGGCGTCGACGTCAGTGGAGTACAGGTTGAGTGCAAACTCCACACCGCCGGGAACCTTTCGCGACAAGGCGACCGCTGAGCGGAAACCCGCAGCACGAGCGGCTTCGCACCACGCGGGCCAGCGCACCTCAGCGGCGATGTCGGACACGAGGACCCGGCGGCTCTCCTCGATCGAGGACAGGCACGGTCCCTCGCCTGCGCCGTACTCCACTTCATCGCACGCCGCGGCGCGCGGGTTGCTGCTGGCCACGCCGGCGACTACGCCGCGACGCTTCAACGTGACAGCGGCATGCGTGCCACCGGTCACGTGCCGCTCCGCTGCGCGAACGACGCCCTCGGCGAACTCCGCGATGTCCGCCGTCGAGAGCACCAGCTCGTGAAGATCCAGGACGGTGCGTGCGCGCGCTGATGTCAGGTCCATCAGGACCACCCCCCCGGCTGGACACTGCGGACAGCAAGCATCTCCCGCGCACCGACCGGACACAACGATTCGGCGCACCGTGTCCACGAGTCGAACATCAAGCCGTTGAGTGCTGGCGAGATCGTGCCGATACACGAGAAGGCACTCGCTCGACGGTGGGGCGCCGTGAGGTCTTGCGGCGCAACTCTGGCGTGGCCACAACCTTCGAACACCGCTGTATCGACAGATGTGCTTCGGCTCAGTCGATGTAGCAAGAACTAGGAGCAAGTACTCGTGAATCGACGCACTACCGTCGTAACCCTGGCCGTCGCCATGCTGGCTCTGACGGCCTGCTCCGCTGCCGAGGACGACGCGTTGCCCGTCAGCACTCCGTCGGTGACGCAGGAGGCTGAGCCGACTTCCACACCGACTCCGACACCCGCCCCCGAGTCGGAACGCGGGTCGCGCGCGAATCCGCTCGCCCCCGGAGAGGCCCGACTCGTCGGCGCCGACAGCGCCTTCACGGTCTCTGGTGGTGTGACGACGTTCGACGCCTGGCCAGCCGTCCAAGCCGAGAATGAGTTCAACGAGCCGCCCGTTGAAGGTCGGCAGTTCGTGATGTTCCCCCTCACAGTCGCTGTCGACTGGCCGACGATTCAGAAGCAGGCCGATGAAGGGCTCGCCGAGATCGACGCGGGCATCAACCCCATGTGGTCGTTGACCGTCAAGTACGTCGGGAGCGACGGCACGTCCTACGGCTCGGGCCCGGACGACTACTGCGGCGTTGTGCCCGACGACTGGTCGAGCACGCAGGCCGTCTTCGACTCGGCGACCGTAGCGGGAAACTTCTGCGTCTCCGTTCCCAGCGCCGTCGCACAGGGTGGGACATGGGTCGTGACCAACGTGGCCAACGACGCAGTCTTCATCGCGGCTACCGCGTAACCCTGGCCGCAGGCGCACGTCGTCGCGACGGCGGGTTACACGCGCGGCCTCGAGACGCCGCGGTGATCCGCTGTGGAAGACCGCACGGCCGCTCGCTGATGAGCGGCGGCCGTGCGGTCTGCCGCGAGGGGGTCTGCAGGTGTCGCGCGCCGAAGCGTGTCCCAAGTCGTCCGCCTGCATCACGCAGCATGCGCACGCGTCGTCCAGTCCGATCGACGCGGCGGAGCGTGGCTCGCGTGCGGCTCGGAGGACCGTTTCAACGGGACCCGCATGGTGCGCCACGTGTCAGACCCGGACGCCAAACTTTCCCCATGAACCTTCTGGACTCGTTCGCCGACGCGATCCCCACGTTCACCGGCGGCATCATCGCCTGGGCGGCAACCACCTTCGCCTACCGCAGCAAGGAGCGCACATCCCGTCGCCGGGAGGCAGCTGATGCGATCGTGCTGCGCCTGGATGAACTGATGCGACTGGTGCGAAAGTGGGACCGTGATGCGGGCGGAGCCCGATGGTTGGAGGTAACAGAGGCGGCACTCAACGCGATAGAGGCTGAGACCCATCGCCTTCCAATGTCGTGGAGGCACCTGCGCCGAAGCGTCCGCGCCGCGATCGGAGAAGCCACAGGAACGATGGCGTTCGCGGATCGCCTTGTGCATGACTCCAATACCGCCGTGCCAGCGCCGTGCCCGATATGGTCAACCAACGCCGAAGAGTACTTCTGCTACGCGCTCGCCCGGCTTCGTTCTTGGCGCGACGCAGACCCGATCACCGCTCGTCGCGTCCAGCCCCTGCACGACTTCGATGTATGGCTGCGCGAACGCAACTCCACGCCCGGTCTTCGTGAACTCGTCCGCGGTTAGCGCACACGCTTCGTGGTGCTAGCAGACGAAGGAGCCGGCAGCCTGCGGTCGGTGTACGCAACGGCCGCTGCAGCGAGCAAGAGGGGTGCTGGCGTGCCGTCGGCAGCCCAATGTCGAGCCGGCCCAGCTGCTTGCTCGATGTGCGCACCGGCGAGGACTGGTTCAGATGTGGGAGGTCGCGAAGCGACGCACGACGACGTCATCGCCCGCGCGCGGGCGGGCGTCGGGACCAGGCCGTCTCGTGATGCTCACCTCGATCTGCTGGCGTAGCCCGCGTCGTGCACAGCGTCACCCGGTGGGGCGACTAGTTCTGTTGGGCGAGACCGGCAGCCTCGTGCGGCTCCGGCTCGGCAACAAACCCATGGCGCGGGAGAGTCGTCGGGCGTCGGCTGCGCAAGCGCTACGTCGAGCGGACCGGCACATCTGCGGACGCAGGCACCTGCGGTCGCGGGGCCTTCAGGCGGTGGTGCTCTCCGCGCTTCGATGCACAGGGTTGGTGTGCAGCTCGGGGTCGCGGGGGTGTCCGCGCTGAGGTTCAGCCTGCGGGTGAGGTCCCGCTGCTCGCCCCGTGCGCCGGGGCCTCGCCGCCTCGGCTGTCAGCGTTCGGAGCTGAGCAGTGTGTGGGCGGTGGTGAGGGGGTCGGTGCCGGAGCGGTCGGCGGCGTCGTGGAGTCGTCGTCGGGCCTGGTCGGCGTTGATGCGGTGGGTGCCCATGAGGTAGCCGACGGCCTGCTCGATGAGGTCGCGCTCGGCGAGCACGCGAGGTCCTTGGTGTGCTTGATCGCGGCTGTGGAAGGACAGGTCGGCGTTGCGTACGGCGTGCGCGACGCCGTCGCCCAGCAGGGCCCGCAACTCGGGCTCATGACCGGCGAACGCGCGGGGGTCGGCCGCGTACAGGTTGATAGCGCCGGTCACTTCGCCGTGGAGCATCAGCGGCAGGGAAAGCGAGCTGCGGACGTGCGCGGCCGCGGCGGAAAGGGCGAACTGCTGCCAGCGGTCCTCGTCGAGCACGTCGTCGACGGTGAACTGACCCTGGACGCGTGCGGCATCCACGCACGGACCGCTCGAGGCGTACTGCGCGGCGTCGAGCGCGGCAGCGACCGCCGAGGATGCCGCGAGGGTGAACGTCAGCCCTTCGTCCAGGATGGTGATGCTCACCCCGACGCACGAGGGAATGACGGCGCCCACCTGGTCGGCCAGTTCGCGAAGACGCCGGTCAAGGTCGAGGTCGGCGTCGCTGGTCTGGGCGAGGTGCTGCAGGACTGCCGCGGTCGAGGGGACAGGCTCCATGGGTGGTCCTTGGTGCTCGTGGTGCGACCGTAGCCACTAGACGGTCTGTCAAGACTGACCCACGCGATGCGGCTACGCATCTGCACGCTGGCTGGCCCGCGAAGGGCCTCGCCGTATTCGGCTCTCCACTGCAAGCGATGCACGACGACGAGATCAGGCGCGCGAGTCCCGGGCGCGTCATCCTCGTCTGGCGTGCGCGGCAAACGGAAAGGGCTGCTGGATTGAGTAAGGGCTCCGCTGATGCAGGAGAGGAAGTGGGGCGGGGCGAGAGCAGCGGGTCCTGGCGCAACGTCTCGGCCGGGTCGGTCATCGGCCCTCGGTAGAAGCAGCCTCATCTACGCGAACCGGGCTCTGGTCTCAGACGGCGTGCGCCGCGTCCGGTGTGGTGGTTCGCCGGGTGCGGTCCGCGGGAGCGGTGCCGCGGGGGTAGAACGGTGCGGGAGGCACGGGGGCAACGTGGGTGACGCCGGTGATGAGGTCAGCGGCGAGCTCACGGACTTTCATGTTTCGGTTCTGGGAAGCCCGGCGTAAGAACTTGAACGCTTCGGGGGCGGAGCATCTGTTCTGGGCCATGATCACGCCCATCGCCTGGTCGATCACCGCACGGGACGCGATTGCGGTCTTCAGGTCCTCGTTGGCCTGCTCGACGTCGGCCAGGCGCTGCGCCACGCGCAGCGCACCATGGAGGTCGGTAAGGCACATCTCGGCGAGTCGCAGCGTCGCCGCATCGCCGACGTCCGGTGACAGGCCGTACAGCGTCAGGGCGAGCCGCGCACAGTCTCCGACGGGTCCGGGAAGCACGGCCACCGACATGAACCCCGCGGCGCGGGCCGCCCGCGACCATGCATCCCACCGGGGGTCGAGGGTGAGGTCGCCGACGATGATCGGCGCACCGGCGCGGGCTGCTGCCTCGGCCGGTGTGTCGTCGGCCATCGGGGCGACCGTCTCCGGGTCCGCTGCCCGTGGGCGGCTTGTGAGGGTGGCGCGCTCGGGGTGGTGCACCGTGATCTCGACGTGGCATCCGCCAGGCACGTATCGCGCGGCCACCTCGGCTGCGCCGTCGATGAAGTCCTGGACGCCTGTCGTCGACAGAGCGAGGTCCTGCAGCTCGAGGATCGTCTCGACGCGATCGACGGACCGGTCCATGCGGACCTCCCTCTTCGACTGGACAACGGTGAGCCGCCAGCATCTCGCGCACCGCGACCGGCTGCACCCGCCCACCAGCTTCGGCCGTGCCCTGTTCTCAACATGCCGCCGTTGCCCGGTTCCTACCGTCACCGCGAACCCTCGGGTCTGGTCGCCGTCAAGCGCCGATCTCAGCCCAGACCACCTTGACGTTGTCGCTGCGGTACCACCCGACGTCCAGTGACAGGCGTCGTGCGATCTGCAGCCCGAAGCCACCTTTACCTGGTGCGCGGCCTCCGGCGATGCGGGGCTCGCGGCTCAGGTCATGGTCGGCCACGGTGAGTAGGAGCAGGGCGTCGTGCTGAAAGAGTTCGATGAACGTGGGCGGGCGTCCGTGGCGCATCGCGTTCGTTGCAAGCTCGGAGGCGACGAGCACGAGGTGGTGTGTCACACCGTCGAGGAGCCGGTCGTCGCGCGCTCGGGCGCGCACGTTGATTTCCTGGCGCAGACCGTCACGCAGGGCATGCAGCTCAGCGAGGGAGTCCAGCTCCCATCGACGCACCGGCGCGAAGTGCGGCGGCGGACGGGAGGATCGCAGCCCAGCATCGTGCTCGGTGTCTTCGTCTGAGCTGGCGGTCGAGGGTGGGGTCACCGGCTCGACCGTAGGGGAGGGGGCCGGTGTCCGCCTGGCGGCGCCTTCGCTGCTCGGAAGCGGCCCAGTTTCGGGTGGTGCCCGGTGTCCGGGCCGTAGAGTGCGGACGTACGCGATGGGGCCCGTGTCGCCGAGGCTCGCGCGTCTGCCGGGCGCTGCGGGACAAGAACGTGTCGTTGGCTGGCCCTCGAGAGGCGGCGCAGGTCGTGAGCGGTGGCGATCTCATGCGGGATGACGAGGCTCCAATCGGCATGGTCCAGGTGGCTGTGGGTCCCGATGCAGTGCTTGTCACGTTGACCGGCGAGATCGACACCGAGCTCGCCGAGGATCTCGACGATGCCGCCCGGATGGTGCGCGAACTCGGCTTGCCGGTGATGGTCGACGCGCTCGGCGTGACGTTTATCGACTCCAACGGCGCACGGTTCATGTCCCGCTGCTTCATCTACGGGCCCCTGACCGTCGCGGCGTCACCGGCGGCCCGGTTCCTGCTCTTGGTCCTCGGGATGGACGAAGTCCTCACCGGCTCGCACTAGGTGGCGCCAGCCGCGGGCTGGATGTTCTGCCCCGGCAGTTGCGGTTTCTGCTGGCGACCGCGCGACAGCCCGTGTCTTCGGCGGCTGACTTCCTCGATTGCGGCGCCGTCGCACGGCGCAACGACTGATAATCGTCTTGTCGGGTAGTACACGGCTTTGCATGCGGAGGGCGTGCGTGCGGGTGCCCGGCAGCGCATCGACCTGCGATCCGAACCGGAAAGCCGGATGCTGGGCGGGCCGCACGCGGCCTCGGTGAAGGGAAAGACGTATGACGAACCCGGCAGGCGGTTCGAAGGATGTGGCGGCGGCGCGTGCGCTGGCCGCGGACGGTGACCGGACCGCTGCTGCGTACCGGCTGCTGCGGGCCGGTCACACCGAGGCTTCGCTGCAGTCCCTCACCGTGCTGGCAACTCAGTTGTTGGGCGTCCAGTCGGCGGAGATCTCACTGCTGACCGACGAGCGGGTCATCGTCGCGGCGGTGGACGCCGTGCCGGGCCCCGCCGGGACCCGCACCGCACTGGAGAGCTCACTGTGCGCCCGGGTGGCGGCCGCCGGAGAGCGGCTAGTTGTTCATGACGCTGCTCATGACACTCGGGTTGCCGGCGCCGCGGGACTGGCGTCGGGGCAGATCGGTGCCTATCTCGGGGTGCCGTTGCTCAGCGACGACCGGCGGGTGGTGGGGGCGATGTGCGCGTACGACCCGCAGGTGCGCGCGTGGTCGGAGCACGACGCGCACACCCTGGAGCACCTGGCCGCCGCCGCGGTCGCCCAGCTGGAGATCACCGCGCTGCACGCCGAGTTCGCCGCCGCGGACCGCGGCGAGCTGCTCGCGGCCGCTACGCAGGCGGCCGGGATCGGTACGTTCCAGTGGGATTTGCGCACGGGGGCGCTGCGGTGGGACGCGGCTCTGCTGGAGGTGTTCGGGTACGACGAAGAGTCTTTCGGCGGAACCATCCGGGCCTTCAACGCCCGCGTCCACCCGGACGACCTGACGCAGGTCACTGCGGCGCTCAACGCGGCGATCGCTGCGTGTGGGGTGTACGAGGCGGAGTTCCGGGTGCAGCGCCCCGACGGGGCGGTGCGCTGGCTGGTGGCGCGGGGGCAGGCGCTGCCCGGCCCGTACGGGACGGCGCAGGAGATCATCGGCGTGACCACCGACGTCACGGCGCTGCGCGAGGGTGAGCAGCGCGTCCACCAGGTGCTCGAGGACATGACCGTCGCGTACTTCCACCTCGACGAGGTGTGGCGGTTCACCTACGTCAACGCCGAGGCCGAGCGCGTCCTGGGCAGCACCCGCGACCGCCTCATCGGGGGGGACCTGTGGGAGCTGTTCCCGGCAGCGGTCGGCACCGTCTTCGAAGAGAGCTACCGGGCCGTGGCCCAGACCGGTGAGCCGGTCGTGTTCGACGCGTACTACCCGGCGCCGCTCGACGCCTGGTACGAGGTGCGGGCAGTCCCCGAGCGCGGCGGGGTCGCGGCGTACTTCACCGACATCACCGACCGGCACCGGGCTCTGGCGGTCGCCGAGCGCGCGCGGGCCCGGTCCGCGCTCCTGGCCGACGTCGCCACGAACCTCGCTGAAGTCCTCGACCCCACGGCGGCATTGGAGGCAGTGCTCCCGCACCTGGTCCCGCAGCTCGGGGACTTCGCGATCGTCAGCCTGCTCGAGGAGGGCCACGGACCATGGCGCCAACGCCTGCGTGACGTCGCCGCCCTGCACGCCGACCCCGCCCTGCAAGCCGTGCTCGAGAACTACCTGCGCGCACGGCTCCCCGCACTGAGCGAGACATCCCCGATCGCGCGCGCCCTGACCAGCGGCCGCCCCATCACACTGACCAGCCCTTCCGAGCACGCCGGCATCGTCGGCCCCGGACCCGCACGGGAACTACTCGACCAGCTCGCCCCGCACGCGAGCCTGGCCCTGCCACTACGCGGGCGCGGGCACACCCGGGGACTGCTCACCCTCTACCGAGGAACAGGACGCGGGGCGTTCACTGACGGCGAACTCACAACCATGCGGGAGGTCGTCGCGCAGGTCGGCCTGGCCCTGGACAACGCGCACCTGCACGCCACACGGCGCCACCTGGCCGAGGAGCTGCAGCGCAGCCTGCTGACGGCGCTGCCCGAGCCGGACCACCTGCACCTGGCCGCCCGGTACGTGCCGGCCGCGACCGGCGCGCAGATCGGCGGGGACTGGTACGACGCGTTCGTCGTCCGCGACGGCAGCACCTGCCTGGTGATCGGCGACGTCGCCGGCCACGACCTGCGCGCCGCCGTCACCATGGCCCAGGTCCGCAACGTCCTGCGCGGCGGCGCCCACGCCGTCGTGCAGCCACCCGCGCACATCCTGTCCTCCCTCGACTGGGCCATGCACGACCTCGCAGTCGGATCGTTCAGCACCGCGATCCTGGCCAAGATCGAGCAGACCCCCGAGCAGGCCGAGGCGGGCCTGCGGATGCTGCGATGGTCCAACGCCGGGCACCTGCCCCCGGTGCTGCTGCACCCCGACGGACACGCCGAGCTGCTCGAACGCCCAGCCGACCTTTTGCTCGGGATCCGTGCCCACACCCAGCGGCACGACCACACCCACGAGCTGCCACCGGAGTCGACCGTCCTGCTCTACACCGACGGGCTCGTCGAGCGCCGCGGCGAACCCCTCAGACACGGACTGGAGCGACTGCGACAGCACATCGAGAGCCTCGCCGACCTCCCACTCGACGACCTGTGCGACCGCCTGATCCAGGACCTGGCAGCAAATACCGAGGACGACGTCGCGCTCCTCGCAGTGCGCGCCCACCGCGAGGACCGGGCCCGCCCCGCCTCAGCCGGCCCTCGGCGCACGTCGCGCGAGGCGGCGCAGCAGGAGCAGTTATGACCCCCCGTCCTCACGCGCCCGCAGGAGCGACGCGTGGCTGATCGACGCTCAGTCCACGACCACGGCATGCCCGCGGGCCCGCCGACCGGCACCTACCGCGCGATCCAGCGGTGGGTGCTTGACACCCCCGCCGAGCTCACCGCCCTCCGCCACGGCGTGGTGGACGCCGTCACGGGCCACGCCGGGTCCGCACCTGCCCCAGCCCGGCTCTGCGACGCGATCGCGCTGGTGGTCTCCGAGCTCGCCACCAACGCCCTGCGGCACGCTGGCCCGCCCGCTGTCGTCGAGCTGCGCACCGACGCGACGTCCTACCTGCTCGACGTCGCCGACAACGCCACCGGCACCGGTCCCGTTCTCGCGGGAATCAGAGGCGCAGGCGACGGTGGCTTTGGCTTGCTGATCGCCCGCCAGCTCGCGCAGGAGATCGGGTGGTACGCCGGGGCATCGACCAAGCATGTGTGGGCCCGCTTCGCCGCCTGAACATCTGCCCCTCTACTCAAGCGGTTCCGCCTCACGGTCGAGAAGGCGCGCTTGAGCCAGACCTCAGCGCTGGCTGGCGTGCCTTCCGTACCCGCGGGCAAGCTCGAAGGTGATCCAAACCGCCCTGGCCGCGGTGCAGGGGTCGACCCCCGACGTCAGTTACAACGTGGAGGCCGCGTCCGGAGGTGAGTAACGGGCGCGGATCTCACGGGCAAGGAGCTCGATTACAAGGCTTTCGTCGGGCGTGGCCCAGCGGCAGGCGGCGTTGCTGGAGACGCGCCGGCGCGCGTGTGTAGCGAGTCCGGGCCCGGCCTGCGCCCCGAGGTCAAGGCCGAAGCCGTCCGGTTAGCTTGGCTGCGGTGCCAAGCCAACCGGCACGGTGAGCTGCGCCCGGAGAACCGGCTCACAGAAGTCGAGATCGGCGGGACGCGAACGTGCTCCCGGCGGCCCGCGGGCGCATGGGCGTGCCTGACCGTACGACGGCGTGCGGGGCGCCCTCCGGTGCGAGTCAGCATGTCTACGTCGATGAGCGCTTCGAGCATGAGTCTCCCTGGACCAAGACGAACGCGTTCATCGCCCTCAAACCGACGTCGCCGTCTCCAAAAGCCGTCCTCGTGAGCGGTCACATTCTCGGGGCGACAGTCGATACGGGGGGAGGAGGTGTTCGTGCCCACGCCAGTCGAGGTCTTGTCGCTGATCGCGGCTGCTGTGGCGACCGTCACGGCAGTGCGCGTGCTGAGTCGGCGCCGCACATCGCCGCTCGCGGTCCCACTGGTACTCATGCTGGTCGGCGCGTCTGAGTGGGCCGTCGCTCGAGGGCTGCTGCACGTCGCAGAATCGTCGGTCGCTGCGACCGTCACTCTGCACTACGCGGTCTTCCCCGGGGCGGCTGTCGTCGTCGGCGCCGCCTTCTGGTACTTCGTCGTGCTCTCGGGGCGCAGCCTGACGCGGCGAGTCGCGCTGCTCCTGCTCGTGCATCCGGCGCTGCTCGCAGTGGTGCTCACGACCAACCCGTGGCACCACGCCTTCCTCCGAATCGACACCACGGGTGACACCGTCGTCATCGGGCTCGGGCCGCTGTACTGGGTGCACACGGCGTACAGCTACACACTGCTGGTCGTCGGCATCGCCCTTGCGCTACGCGCACTACCCCGCGCGGTCCCAGGACACCGACACGTCTACATCGTTGCCGCCCTCGCCGCGACCATTCCCGCCATCGGCAACGTGCTCACCACGGTCATCGCCACGCGGTCGGAGAACCTGCACCTCACTCCAGTGTTCTTCCTCATCAGTGCGGCAATCTGGGGGTGGGTCGAACGGTTCCGGGAACAGAGCCGCGGCGTGCCAGTCACGACGCGTCAGGTGCTCGACGCGCTGACCGACGCCGTGGTCGTTCTCGATCCGTGCGGCCGGCTCCTCGATGTCAACGGTGCCGCGCGGGCGCTGCTCCGAGATCCGGAGGGTTCCCTACCCGACGACAATGCGCTCGAGGCGACATGGCGCGACCGCCTAGCTCCCGAGCTCGGCAACGCACTTTCGCACGGTGGTACGAGCATCCTGACGATGCCGTCCGGCAGGGTGCTCGACGTCCGCGTCACGCAGATCGCCGACCTGCGCGGCACGCCCGTCGGTTCAGTCGTGGCGCTGCGCGACGTCACCGAGATCGAGCGCCTGCGTACCGAGCTCGCGCACCAGGCGACGCGGGACGCGCTCACCGGGCTGCACAACCGCCGCGCGTTCGAGCAGCATCTCGCACAGTCGGCGGCGGCGGCACGCGAGAACGGAGCTCACCTGAGCGTCGCCCTGCTCGACCTCGACCACTTCAAGGCCGTCAACGACTCCCACGGGCACGCCGCCGGAGACCGGGTGCTTGTAGCGGTGGCGAAGGCCCTTACCGAATCGGCATGGCCCGGCGAGTTAGTCGCGCGGATTGGTGGCGAAGAGCTCGCACTGCTGCTTCCAGGGGTCACCGGACGCGATGCGGCCCGACGCGCAGACGAGGCCCGCTCCCAGTGCGCGCGCACCGCTGTCCCCGTTCGTGACGGCGAGATTCGGGTCACTGTCAGCGCGGGTGTGGCCGCACTGGCCCCGGACCAGACCGTCGATGACCTGCTCCGCGCCGCTGACGACGCGCTGTATGCCGCCAAGGCGCAAGGCCGCGATCGAGTTGAGCAGGCGGCAGGACTCAGCGCGTGGCGCTGAGTTCCTCCGGGCACGCCTTCGGCGCTGCGTGCGTTCAACGTGCTGTGGCCTCCTGGAAGCCGCCGAGATCTTCGTCGCACTCCCGGGTAGACGCGCCGCCGTTCGACGGGTGATGCCGCTTCGGCGAAGGCGCGCCTCATCCCGCCGAAGCGCGCGGATGAGGTGGCTCTCGGTGTCGCGGCTGGGTTGAAGGACTTGTACGCGGCGACGGGGGCCATCGAAATCGAGCGGGTGTACCTTCCGCACACGCCTTTCGCGCTGCTGCGGGTGCACGTCGGGTCAAGGACGTACAGCGTCGAGATCCGGCAGGACGGGTACGCGACCACACTGGGACGGACGCTCTCCCGCCCGAGCGTCGCCGCGTCCCGCGCTGCGAGGAGGAGTGCTAAACGCGCAGCACCAGGGCCGCTGAAGTGACGTTCGTGCTGGTGCGGATGATGGTGACATGGCCGGCGGCCAGAACAGGGCCTTTGCTGGCGGCAGCGTGTGAGTAGCGGTGGTGGGCATCTCCTCGAGCGCTGCCATGACCACTTCTCGGGTGGCCTTCGCCCGTGCTCCGGGCCCCTCCCCGATGCATGCACCCGCTGCGCGGCCTGAGCCGTGTACACCCGCGTTGATCGGCGTACGTGATATTGGTCTCGGCCGAAGCGGTGGGCGGGGGGTGCGTGCGAGGCTGGTGGAGCCCGTGACGGTGGAGGTAGGGGAGCACCATGTCAGAGGCTGTGCATCACTACTTGGACGACTTTGCCTCGGGGGCCGCGGCCCGGCTGGGCATGGACACGCACTGCAGCATCATCGTGATGCGTGCGGGGTCGCTGGAGTACGTGGGCAGCAGCGATGAGCGCGCAGAGCGGTGTGATGCGGTGGAGGTCGCTGAGGGGGTCGGGCCGTGCGTAACGGCGATGCAGCAGCTGAGCGGTGTGCTGATTCCCGACCTTCGGTTCGAGACGCGTTGGCGCAAGTGGCGGGAGGTGTCCATCGCGGCGGGGTTTCGCTCGGCGGCCGGGCTCCCGGCATACGTCGACGAGGAGACCACGGTCGCCCTGGACCTGTATTCCGACGCACTCGACCCCTGGACGCGGGAGATGCTGGTCGGGATGGACGCTTACGTCCAGGAGATCGCCGGGGCGGTGCGAAAACGCTTGTGAGTACAGCAGCGGAGATGTTGAGGTCGGTGTCGTTGGGGAGCGGGGCGGATTGATGTACATGCTGGTTGCGGGTAGCCGTGAAGCGGTTTCGCAGGCGCGACGGTGGGCTACCGATGTCGCGTTTCGAACCGGCCTGGACGCCGAGCTCGCGTCCGTCGTGGAGTTGCTGACCGGTGAGTTGGTCGCCGACGCCGTCCTTTTCGGGGACGGCGACATCGGCGTTCACGCCAACCGTCTCGACGGGCAGTTCATCGTCTCCGTCACCGATGCAAGCAACGACCTGCCCGGTGCGCGCGCGGGCCGTGTGGTCCAGCGCCTGGCCAACCAGTGGGGAGCGGACCGCAACTACCCGACCGGCAAGACGGTCTGGGCCAGCATCAGCACCGACGAGTAACGACCCCGGCACGCCTGCAGCGTTTCAGTGTCCGTCGAGGTGCTGCACGACAAGCGACGGCGGAGTTCACGCCCGGACGAGTAGTTACGGTTCGGGTTCTATCCACGCGGCCACGAGAGTCGGCCTCGCGCGTGTCACGCGGTTGCCGTACCGCAATGAGCGGAGCGCCCTCCTCACGTCTCGAGCAGAGCCAGCGCGCCCATGGGTTCGGTTAGCCGAGCGTCGGCGGGTTCCTCCGCCCGGTACAGGTGGCCCCAGGTCGCCGCTGCGCCGCGTGCGCCGGCGGATCGTGCTGCCCGCAAGTCCGTCGGCGCATCACCGATGTACACGACGTCAGCGACATCAACGCCAAGCCGGGACGCTGCGGCCAAGATGCCGTCTGGTGCGGGCTTCGGCCGCGCCACGTGGTCTCCACCGATTAAGACGTCGTACTCGATGCTGGCCGAGGCGAGCAGCGTGCGCGCCGCGCGGCTGCTGGCCCCCGTGAAGATGGTGACCGGCAGATCGCGCGCTCGTAGTGCCACGAGGGTCTCGAGCACACCGGCATAAGCCGTTACGGAGCTGGCGTGCAGCCGGTCGTAGTAGGCGTCGACCTCGCCGTTCTTGAGTGGTCGCCCGACGAGGTGCTCAAGCATCACCTCTGGGACCCCGAGGGAGTAGGCCGCAACGACTTTCTCCCGGTCGACGTCGGCGACCCCGAGATCTTGCACCGTCGCGACGAACGCGTCAGGCACCACCAACGTGGAGTCGAGCAGGGTGCCATCCATATCCCAGACCAGGTGCGCCATGCGAAGTAGCCTAGGACTGGTTCTGACGATCATGAGGGACCGAAGAGCGGTTCACCGGGGGCCGTCCGCCTCGACTCGCCGAGCGACGCGGCGCCTGTACGAGGGACCTACGGTGACGCGTCCGAGACATGTGTTCCGGGACGCCGGTCACGGGTGACGCTCACACGAACGTTCGAGCACATGTACGTCGCGCGTCGCGTCGCGCTGAGGAACTGAGCATCAGTGGTCGATGGGATTGAGGAAGATCCTGGCGTGGGGCGGCGAGAGTGATGCCTCGGCACTAGGCGCCGAGGCGGGGTTTGCGTCGCTCCTCGTCCGGGCTGACGCAGGGGCAGCGATGAGGACGACCACGGCGAGCTCGCTGTCGTCGAACTAAGCGAGGGGTGCGCTCGGGCAGGCGGTGGCTGGTGACCGGAGTTCCGCCAGGTGCGCCGGCGGCGGCGAGCACGGTGGCGAGATCACCAAGGCGCGGGGGTCGCGGAGTCGACCGCGAGCCACTCAGTGGCGCCGACGGTGGTTCCGGGTGCAGGGGGGCGTGTGACCGTCCCCCAGCAGCGCCAGAGGCGGGCCGGTGGGGGTGAGGACGGCGCCGACGGCGGGGCAGGACGGCACGTGCTCTGCGATGAGTGCTGCGCGTGACTGCAGGAAGGCGCCGAATGCAGGTAGCCGACGGCGGCGGACACGGGACGGGGTCATGAGATGAAGGCATCACCAGTCGATCCTCGTTACACGACGATGGAGTCGCATCAGCCCGCGTATCGGGTCGATTTTTGGGACGGCAACACCGCGTCGGAATGGCGGCTGGAGGACGCGCGCGACGCCCACGAGGTATGGGCTTGGGTTGAGCAGTACGCCGAGGGGCGGGACCCTGTCGTGTACGTCGAGCTGGCCGTCGGTGCCACCGTCGCGTTGGCTCGTCTCAGCGGAAGCGACCCAACGCGGACTCACTAGGACGGCCCAGCCCGCGCGGCAACTTCCGTGCGCGCCGGGTGCAGTCGCTGACATAGGCAGTGAGCCGTACTTGGGCGGCGCGCGAGCGAAGCAGCGGCACGCCCAAGCGCCAGACGGGCTGGGAAAGACGAAACGAGCCGTAGGCCGGGTCACGGCGCTAAGAGGACGGTCCGCTTCGAGCCGGAAAGGAGTACGCGGCCGTCGCTCAGTGGCTGCAGGCCGCCCCAGTCGACGGGGGAGGGGATGCGCCAGATCTGCACGCCGGTTTCGACGTTTCGCGCGACCAAGGATGTGTGCCCGTCCACCCGTGCCAGGACGAGGACGGTGCGGCCGTCGGTCACGAGTCCGCCGCCTCCGTCAGGCTCACGGTCATCGTGTTCCCAGACCGTCTCGCCCGTGCGGACGTCGACCGCCGCGACCCGGTCCTTCTCGCGCAGGAGGACGCGCCCGGAGAGGACGACCGGACTGGCCCATCGGGGGGTCGGGGAACGCCACAGATCCTCGCCCGTGCGTGCGTCGACTGCCATGATCCCTGCACCGCCCGAGGGTTGGACGAGCATCGTGTGCGGGGCGGTGCCGTCGTCGACGAGCGGCTCGAACGCGTGCCCGGTGGTCGTGAAGCGCCGTGTGCCGTCGGCGTCCGTCACGGTCAGCTCGACGCCCGTGCCGTCGATGACGGAGGAGACCGCGGTCCCGCCGTCCGGCAGGGTGAAGCGGTCGAGCTCCATCCCCGCGTGGGCTTCACTCTGGCGGTCGATCGCTTCGCCTGTCCGAGAGTCGAGCGTCACCGAGACATCGCCGGCCTCCCAGGTCATGGTCTCGGCGTCCGACGCGAAGCTCGCACCGGCCACGCGGCCAACGCGCGGGCCCTTGTACTCCCAGACCAGCTCACCGGTAAGTAACGACCACCGGCTACCGACGAGACGATCCTGTGCGTCTACACCCACTGCGACGACGCTGTCCTCGATCTGCGTCGGGTGGCCCGACCCCGGAAGGACGACCCGCCGAAGAATGGCACCAGACGCGGGGTCGAGAACGCTGACCTCGGACTGCGGGCCCAAAGCGGAGGCTCCGCCGGACCCGGTGACGACGGTTGGAAAGCTCACGCCCTCGAACGGAACGGAGTCGACGCAGGCCAGGACCGCGGACCCCGGCTCGAGCACGTCCACCGGCCCCTGCCACCAGCCCGCGCGGGTACCCCCGTCGCGGCGCACGAACCAGCATCCGAACGAGCCGCCGGGGCTGCGTTCCCAGCGGGTAGTGCCGTCGTCCAGGCCGACACCGAGCACCCCCTCACCTTCCGGGCCGTACAGCACCAGGACGTCACCGATGATGCCGATCACACCCTCGCCCGGAGCCTCCCAGACGTCAGTCACCGGCGCTGCGAGTGATCCTGTGAGACCTTCGGTGCGTTCGAGCCGGTTCGTCTGGGCTCGCTCGGCCCGCCACTCGACGAGGCCGCTCGCGACGAGCATGAGCACCGCGGCGCCCGCCACGACGATCCAGGCGCGGCGCGGGACGCGGCTCACCAGCTCCCGCCAGTCGGCACGGCGCTCGACCCCCGGCGCCGCGGTGCCCGCGACCTCGACAAGCTCGACATCGACCTGTCCCCGCCCCGGCGTACGCACGATCGCGAGGCTACAGCCGTCGCCCCGACTCACCGATTAGCTGCCTAGTTGCAACGTCTGCTATCGGTGGGTCCGAGTGATTGTTCAGATGCGCGTCTACGAGTTCTCCGGCGCTCAGCGGCTCAGATCGAGCTGTCGACGCAGAGTTGATCGGCGGTGGTATGCGAGAAGCGCAACGCCGGTTGTGGCCAACGCGAGGGCGAGGGCGAGCATGGTGAACCCACCCCCGGTCCAGCCGCCGAAGTCGCGGCTCAGCGCGATCGCCAGCAGGGCGCTGAGGAGCAGCACCGCCACGACGCTGACGCCGACACCGAGGCGATGCATCGGCAGACGACTGAAGGTGGCGGGCAGGGTTCCGGGCTCGTGCGGTGCCTCGAGGAAGAGGTGGACGCCCAGACCGCCCAACAGGATCGCGACGGGCAGGGCGATCGCGAGCGTGAGCGTCGTCGTGGCTGATGAGGGCAGGAGGGCTGCCGGCCAGCCGACCAGCTCAGGGGCTGAGGCGAGCGCCACCGTGACGCGTTCGAGCAGGGGACTGCTCAGAGCCGCCAGGATCGCCAGCCAAGCGACGGGCACCAAAGGTGCGTGGCGGGCGACGAGCGCGGATGCGGTGCCGCCGGCGACGGCGGCCAAGACAACAGCGGTCGCCACCACAGGAACCAGCCCACCGGAGCCCAGGCTGACACCCCAGGGCCAACCCACCATCGTGGCGATCGCGAGGACCGTCCCGGAGGCGTAGACGGCGAGCGTGACAAGTGCTCCGGCGACGAGCGAGATGACGACAGCGCGGGGGTGGGCTGTCATCCCGCGGATGATCAGCTGCGTCGAGGTGCGAGCCGCCTCAGCGTGGTACCAGACCGAGGCGCGCAGCGGGCCGTGCTCTTCGCGGTGGTGCGCTTCCGCCTCGGCGAGGTCACCGAGGACCTCGTCCCGGGCGGCGGGGGAGGGCAGCAGCCCGACGAGCGTGAGCTGGGTCAGAAACCTCACGGGGTCACCTCCGTGATGCCGAAGCCCCACGTGCGCGCCGCCGCGGTCCGCGCCCGCGCCATCGCCTGCTGCCCGAGGGCTGTGATCAGGTACTCCCGCCGGGAACGACCGCCCCGGACAGCTACCGGTTCGCTCGCGACCGACGCCACGAGGCCCTTGGCCTCCAGCCGGGCAAGCGTCGTGTAGATCGCCCCGATCGAGTACTCCCGGCCACGCTCCACGCTCACGGCCCTGCGTACCGACAGCCCGTACGCCGGTCCGTCGTCCGGCGCCGAGACAGCGCGCAGCACTGACGCTTCCAACCCACCCAGCAGCTCACCCATGTGCTCTACTATGTAGAACAAATAATCTGGCGTCAACGCTCTAGTACGATCAGGTGTCTGCCTGTCCCTCAAGAACCTTCAAGTTCATGGCTCAGGCGCCTCGTGGTTCGCATCGGGTTTGCGGCACGTGGCGACACCCTCGACGGGCGGGCGCGGTCGAGCTCAGGCCGGCGTGGCCGAGGAGGGGCTTCGGTCGGGTTCGACCGGAGCCACGTCATCGCGGACTTCCAGCGCCGGTCGGCGCTCAGGCGATCGCGCTGAACGCGAGGTGCATCAGGCGGACTCGCGCACCACGAGCGTCGGCTCGAAGATCGACGACTGCACGAGCGGCTCGCCCGCGTCGATCTGGGCGGCAGCAGCTGGGCCATCTCCGCGGCCATTTGCTCGACGGGCTGCCGCACGGTGGTGAGCCGCGGGCGCGCCTGCTCCGCTGCGGCGCTGTCATCGAACCCGACCACGGCGACGTCGTCGGGCATGCGCCGACCCGCCGCGGCCAGCGCCCGGAGCGCACCCTGCGCCATGAGGTCGTTGGTCGCGAAGATCCCGTCGAGAGCGGGTTCTGCTCGAGGAGCAGCGTGGCCGCGGCTTCGCCGCTGTCGAACGAGAACACGCCCTCGACGCTCGGGACGAACGCGTGCCCTGTACAAGCCGCACCGCGGCGCCGTGCTCGACGAGCGCTACCGGCTCGTCCAGTGATCATCCGAGAACTTGCATCAGGTCGGTCGTGGGCGCCGACGTCGTCAGCATCCAGGTTCGATGATGAGCGGCACGTCATCGCTGACCGGTGCTTCTTCCGCCTCGATCGCCGTGGGCCAGCCCTGATGCAGCCGCCGCGGGCCTGGCTCGATTGTAAGGTAACCGAGCATGCTCCCGAGTGATACTTTGTCTGGGTGAAGGCTTCCCGTGAGCGACACGCTCTTGCCTTGGCGGCTCTCAACTTCGGCAGCACGACCGTAGACGCGAACTGGTACAGCCTCAATGCTGGCACCGTTCGCGTCCACGCGTTCAGCGCGAGCTGACCGACGTGCTTCCTGCGTCCACCCGGCGTCCCGTGGCAGTTACCAAGCAGGACGCTGCGTGGATGCTAGGACCGCGGCCGCATGGCATATCCCGCGATGGTCAATGCGGCCGAGGCCGCAACGACGCCGATGTCAACGATCGGTTGCCAGGGCGCAAGTACCCACGCCCACCACTCGACCTGACCTAGCCCGTTCACGCCAGCGAAGAACACGCATCCGAGATACGCAAAGAAGACCATAGCGGCGCTGGCGAAAGTGGACCAGACGGCGATGAGGCTCATCGCTCCTGCTGTCAAAAGCATGGTGCGCACGCCTGCAAGGCAGGATTCCATAGGGAGTCCGCCCTGCAAAGGGCTCCAGACCAAGAGTGCAGCATTCGAAAGCAGTAATACTGCTGCAAGGAAGCTCTTGTAGCGTCGGATAGGACGCGCAGCCATGAGCTCGTGTGTCGGATCCTTGGCTCTGGCGCAAAATGCGATTACGCAAGCGGCCGTGATCGCATGCGCAGTCACCATCCCGAGCGCTACCGACGGACCTCGCAGCTGAGGCGTCCACACCGACTCGCTCGATATAAGCGAGAAGATCACCGACGCCAGGATGCTTACGTAGAGCCCATTCACCGCATGTCGGCGCGTCACCCAGGTCATCCAGGGTCTACTCACAGTGTGACGCCATGGCTGCTTCAAGGGCTTCCCGCCCCCCAGCCTCGTCGATCGATCCAGCAAGCCGGTCGTTTAGGGTTGTCCTAACGGACATGAGCGCATCTGGGTACTCGGGGGATGATTCGCAGCTCTTGAGCAGTTCCGAAGTGTAGCTGTCTAGCATTGCGGACGTCAGAGGTTCTGCGGCGGGTCGGGGGTCGAATATTTGAATCTCCCTCGACGCTGCGTCGTTCAGCTGGATTCCTTGTTGAACAAATGTGACCTCTGATGTGGGAAGTCCGCGTGCCGCAGCGGTGGCCGCTGCCGCTGCCGCTTCCCAGACGGGCAAAACGCGCGCCTGGTCGCCCCACGCGCACACGGGTTCGGACTGCGAACACAATGTGCCGCTGTCATTCGTCCGCGCGAAGGAGTTCGGGGACCACGCCGACGCCACGTTTGACGCGAGAATGAGGGTGGCGATGAGTGCCGCAGCTGGGATCCACGGGCTGAAACTGCCGTCGCTGTGTCGAGAATCGATCACCTTCGTCGCTGCGCAGGCCGCCAGCGCTGTCACCGACAGAACGTACGCGCACAGGCGGAGGATGGCCGCATGGTTTGGGATCAGGTGCGGGTACCAGGACTGATCGACAAAGGGCGCCACAACGTGCTGCCACTGCGGCGCCGAGGAGGCGGCTATGATTCCGCTCGCGTAGAGAGTTGCGACGTAAGGCAGGGGGGCAACAAGTATGACGAGCGCCGGAGCGCGAAGGAGAGCCCCGAACAACAATCCTATTGAGTAGGTGGCGGCGACTGACGACATGGCTAGCAACATAAGCGACCATGAGTCCGCTCGAGGGGGACCCTGGATTGTTGCGGTTCGTGCAAACGCGGCGAAAGCGGCGACACCCAGGCCGCCCCACAGCCACATGATGTCAGCGAACCCACGCCAGGCCACGATGGTTGCGGCCGGCCGGACGCCCCTACGAATACGGGACAGAGGGTCCCGCGCCAGTTGGCTTCCACTGACATACCCTCCCATCAGCGAGAGGCATCCGGCAACAGCAAACCCAAAAACACTGACATAGAGGGCGGTGTTCTGCGGCCTTCCTACCCAGGTGTTGTCCGTGGGTTGAGAAACGAATGCGATGATGGACCCGGCCGCGGCGATTAGGGTGGCGGGTAGAACGGTAGTCGCGCTGGCAATATGGATGGCGACGGTTCTTCGAGTCGTCATGCTAACGGAGAGATGTCGGCGATGTTCGCGAGCGATAGTTTCCCGCCTGGGCTGTTGTGGACCGTCTTGATCACGCGTCCTTGCGACATCACATGCACGGCGCTCGAGTAGCGATCGATTTCAGATTCGTCGTGTGAAGATATTACGACGACGGCACCTGCCTCGGCGAGGCTCGAAACTATGTTGTGGACCGCTTCGCGCGCCTCGTGGTCGAGGCCAGATGTCGGCTCGTCGAGGAGCACGAGCCGAGGGTCGTGCGCCACTTCGGCGGCGAGGCCGAGGCGTCGTTGCATTCCTCCAGACAGGCGGCCGATGGGTGTCTCGCGCATCTCGTCAAGGCCGACCGCGCGGAGCGAGGCGATGCTGCGAGCCTCAATCTGGCTCGGCGAAATGCCGTGCATCCATAGGGAGTATTGTAAGAACGCCAGGGATGAGGTCCGGCCGCGCAGCGTGTGGTCTTGTTTCAAGTATGCAGTCGGCGCTATCCCCTGCCGCTCGGCCCCGCTGCGCGGTAGAGGGGTGTGATCGAACGTTGTGGACCCGAACTGCGGTACTAGAATGCCGGCCAGTATTCGCAGGAGCGTCGACTTTCCCGAACCGTTCGATCCTACTACGAAGTGGATTCCACTCGCGAGATGCAGGGACGGTAGGTCCACCGCTGGCGCACGTCGAAGGTTGTACGAGAACTGCAGGTCGTTGATCTCGACTCGATGGTTCACGTGTCTGCCGCTTCTTCGGAGTGCTCGACCACGGTGTGCGGCTGTACATGTACCACGTCGTCGGCTCGAGCGGGAAGCGCGAAGCGCGTCAGAGGTCGAACGCGACGGAGGTGAGCGCATGCGGCAACGGCGGTTGCAGCTTGCTCCGAGCGTCACTGCCTCACCTCGGAGGGCAACTCGTCGACGGCAACCAGCTCGACGAGATCGCGAAGGGCGTCCGGCAAGGCCGCCAAGCCCGTCGGGTAACCCCGCGCCATGGCCGCATCGTCGACCTGTTCCTGTAGCCGCTCGTACACATATGCACAGACCAACGCGCCCCGGCTCATCGCCTAGCGCTCTTGCCAACGGCGCGATCGAGAGCCGCGACGAGATGCCTGGCGATGCCGAGCCGCAGACTCAATCGCGCACACGAACGTCGGCTGTCAGGTCCGTTACGACGAAGCGGTCACGAGTTCGACGAGCCACGAATCGTTCTAGGTCGCGTACATGCGCGCGGTAGATCACCTCGAGAGCGTCACTGTCGTGCCCGATTAGTGCGCTGACGCCCAAGAGGTGAGAACCGATGCAATGCTCATGTCCTCTCTCGCTGCTACGCAACCGCAGCGTCACATGGTCGGTGACCGCAACTACTTCGAAGACCCCGGGCCTTCACCCAACCCGGGTGACACGCGCCCGACCGCCCGGATCTACGGTCGATGCCGATGCCGCGTGAGGACGACGCGGCGCCAGCGTGGCCCGATCGGGCGACAGACCGCGGGCCGGACGCCGGCGAGGGGAGCGCGATGCCACGCATGCTGATCCGGGTTAGCGCCGAGATCTCCGAGGAGATGCTCGCACCGTTCCCGCACCTGACGCCGACCGTGCAGGTGATGCAGACGACCCTCACCGGGGCCGTCCGCGACCAGGGCGAGCTGCAGGGGATCCTCAACTACCTTGCGCAGCTCGGGGTCGGGATCGTCGAGGTCATGACGATCCCCGACGACCACTGAGCGGCCCGCACGCTCGGCTGGACTACAGCCACGACCCCATTTACCGAACCGTCTCCGTCACGGGGCGCAGCGAAGTCAAAGACCGCCCTGCGCGGCACCTACGAACGGGGCGGGCTCTGCGTCAGCCGCGGCTGACGCGCCGCCCGGACGGGCGAGGCCAACTGCGAAACATGACGTCCGTTCACGCCCGCCCGCTCGAGGTCGCCGCCCGTACCGTCGTCGGGCACTGGGAGGGCGACCTGGTGACGGGGCGACGACCTCGCGCTGTCGTGACGCTCGTCGAGCGCCAGACCCGGTTCGTGCGGCTCGTTCGGCTGCCCGCGGGGTACAAGGCCGATCAGGTCCGGGTGCGGGTAGCCGCCGAGCTCGCTCAGGTCCCGGCATGGATGCGCTTGTCATTGACATGGGACAGGAGCCGGGAGATGGCCGAGCATCAGGAGCTGACCGCGGACTCGGGGACAGCGGTGTACTTCTGCGACCCGGCCAGCCCCTGGCGGTGAGGGTCGAACGAGAACACCAACCGGCTGCTACGCCAGTACCTGGGGAAGAGCGCGGACCTACGCGCCCTGACCCAGCGTGACCTTGACGATATCGTCGTCCGGATCGACAGCCGACCTCGTCGTGTCCTGCGGTGGGACAGCGCCGTCGACCGCTACGAGCATGCAATCCTCGCGCGCCCGGCCTCGCAGAAGGCGTCGCCCAGGTGAGAGGGCATGGCTCGACCCCTTCCAGGCGCCACGACTCACTCCGCCCATCAGGTACAGCTGTTCCGCTTGCGGGAGCTACTTAGGCACGACGCATCGAGCCGCCGACGCTGCGCCGACTAAGGCGCCCGCAGTCGTCGCCGCCGCGCGAGGCCGGCCAGCGCTCCTACGCCGGCGCAGACCGCACCCACGCCAAGAGCGAGGCTCAGCGCGAGCTGCTCGCGATTGACCTCTTCACAACGAGCACTGTCCCCAGCCGCCGCGGTCCACCCAATGGCCGGACCGTCCAGACAGGAATACGTGCGGTCGCCGTCGGTCACCGTCCTGGGGCTCAGCGCCCAGCCTGCCGTGATGAGGACAGCGATCGTGACCAGGACTCCGACTGCCCACCGCGCGCCCGGCGGTGCGTCTCGGGTGCGCCGGGCTAGAACGCATCCGAGCACGATCAGAGCGCAGAAGGCGAGTGCGCCTAGAACTCCCGCGAGCTGCATCGACGCTCGCCCTCCTCGCCATCTCCGTCGGAAAACACGCTCTGTCGTCGACGATCTCATGAAGCCGGACCACGCACTCCTATTTCGACGTCCCCACGCCACAGGTGGTGCGGCCACCAATGGAGCGCGCCAACGTTTGAGCACATGTCGCGTCGCGACGGGGAGCGGAGCGTCAGAGGTCGAAAGGGTTGAGGATGGTTCGGGCGTGGGCGGCGAGGGTGACGCCTCGGCGTAGGGCGCCGAGGCGAAGTATGTGGCGTGCGTCGTCTGGGCTGACTCGTAGCGTGGTTACGAGGAAGCCCACGGCAAGTTCGATGTCGTCGAGCTCGCCGAGGGCTGCGGGGCCGCGGTAGGCGTCGTCAAGGGTGCGCATGGGCAGGTCGTGGTTGGTGACCGCTGTTTCACCGGGTGCGCCAGCGGTGGTGAGGACGGTGACGAGATCTTGGAAGGCGCGAGGGTCGGTGGAGTAGATCGCGAGGTAGCCGGTGGCGCCGACCGTGGTGCGCAGCGGCAGGGCGAGGCTGGCGGCACAGCGGGCGTCAGGGTCGCGGGCGCGTTGCTGGTGCCAAGCCAGCTCGTCGAGCGCTCCTCCTGTCGATGACGTGGTCCACTCAGGGCCGGGTGCAGAAGGGTCGGCGTGATCGTCGGCCAGCAGCGCCAGGGTCAGGCCCGTGGGGGTTAGAACGGCGCTGACGGCCATGCACGACGGCACGAGCTTCGCGATGAGTCGTGCACGCGTCTGAAGGACGGCGCCGAGTGCAGGGGTCGTCGCCTCGAGGTAGTCCAAGAGCAGGACGCTGGGGGAGATGAAGCGCATGGGAGTCCGCAGGTGAGTTGACGAGCCCGCTCGGCCTGCGGGCCCTCCAGTGTGGAGGCTGTCCTGGCGTCGCGCTGGCCGACCGGTAGTCGGCTCAGGCACCGCTCTCGGCCCTGATGATCGGCATCGTGCCTGAAGGCGTGATCATGCTGGCCATCGGCGCCGTAGGGGTTGTACCTTTCGCGCTCGGTGTGCTCGCCGGCATGGTTGGTGTGCACACCGCGTTCCTGCTCGTCCCAGCGCTTGCGAGTGCCGGTCTCATCGCGACCAAGCTCGGGGACTCGATGCGCCGCTCAACCGCGCTGGCCGCCTGATCGACGCCCCATGCGTCTCGCACCACCCCGGCCGTTGTCGACGCCCACGAGCGACAGCCAGTCGCATCCCTGAGCGGCAGCGTGTGCATGGTCTCGGCGCCCGCATCAGCCGTTCGGAACCCGCGTACCCATCTCCGGGTCGCTGAGCGCCGTCCGGAGAAGTCACGTGACACCCGACGCACGGGTGCGGGGAGGACACCGGCCACTCGGGGTCTGTGCCGACATCGGTGAGCGCCGCGCTCACCGCAGGCGTGCCGGCACGTCTCGCTCAGGGCACGGCACCGGCGGGGGTCGCGGGTGCAGGTCTGCTGGCCGGCGTCACCGTTCTCGGTTGCGGGCGGAACACGACCCGACGCTGGACGGCGTAGCTGGTGAGGAAGAGTGCAGCTTCGGTCGCGACCTTCGCCGGCACGAGCGGCACTCCGGCGTGCGTCAGGGCGGTCAGGAGCACGAGGTTGACGCCGAGCATCGTGACGACGAGTGCTCCGTAGCGGGCGGCGGATCGGCGCGGGGAGGTTCGCTGCGACGTCGGGAACACGATTGTGCGGTTGACGAGGTAGTTGACCGAGGAGCTGGCCGCGCGTGCTGCGATCGCGGAGACGGCCAGGGAGCCGGTGAGGGCGTGCAGGGTCAGGAGCAGGCAGGCGTCGAGCAGGAACGCCCCGAGGGACGAGACGGAGAAGCGCAGGAGGGGCACGTACACGCGGGCGGAGTCGGCCAGGGGTCGGAAGTGCGAGGACGTGTTGCCCTCGAGGTAGACCGTGGAGATCGGGATCTCCTCGATGACGTGCCCGGCGGCCGGCGCGCGCAGGAGGACGGCGAGCTCGTACTCGAAGCGGTCGCCCGGGACCGACAGCAGCCACTCGAGCAGGTGTGCGGGGTATCCGCGCAGGCCGGTCTGGGTGTCCTGCAGCGGGTGGCGCGTCGCCAGGCCGAACAGCACCCGGGTGGTGGCGTTGCCGATGCGGCTGCGCGCCGGAACCGGTCCGGTGAACTGTCGGGCGCCGAGCACGATGGCCTGTCCTCGGTCCACCCGTGCGGCGACCCGCAGGATGTCGGCGACCGTGTGCTGGCCGTCGCAGTCGGCGGCGACCACGTCCTGACCGGGGTGCTCGCTGAGCACGTGGGCGATGCCCGTGCGCAGCGCCGCGCCCTTTCCGCGGTTGGTCGGGTGTGTCAGCACGGTGGCGCCGAGCGTGCGGGCGGCGTCGAACACGCCGGCGTACCTCGGGCCGCTGCCGTCGTCGACGACGACGAGCGCGTCCTGGGGGGCGGCAGTGCGCAGTGCGCGTAGCAGTTCGAGGAGGCGGTCGTCGGGCTCGAGTGCGGGAACAAGGATGACCATGGTGCTCAGCCCGCCACGTACAGGATGTCGGAGGTGCCGCGCTCTCGACCCTGCGAGGGCTGGTTGACCACCGCACCGTCGAAGACCATGGTCGACGAGCCGCCCCCGTCGAGGTTGTAGGCGGTCGTCGCGCCGAGGTCCTGCATGATCTCGGCGAGCTCGGTCATGGTCGCCCCGGCGCTGTAGCCGGGGCTGCGGCCGTCGACGACGACGAACACGAGGTGGTTCGTGTCGAGGACCCCGACGGCGGTGCGGGGCTGGTCGCCCTGGATCGAGTGGTTGCCGACGTTGGTGTCGACCTCGACCTCGTCGACGCCGGCGACAACCTGTCCGTCCTCGAGGAGCGCCGGGCCGAACGAGAGGGTGTTCCACACCCCGTCGGCGAGGAGCTCCTCGGCGGTCGTGGTGGTCTCGTTGTACACCTCGACCCGTCCGTCGGTGTAGAAGGCCAGGCCCTGGCGTGCACCCTCGTCGCGGTAGGCGACGCCGTTGCGGATGACGATGCCGGTGTCGCGGAAGCCGTAGTAGTCGCCGTTGATGGCGAAGACGGCGTCGTTGTCGGCGGCGATGTCGGATGTGGTCTCGGTGATGTTGGTGCCGAAGGCGTTCTGCGCGAATGCGGAACGCAGCACGGTCGCATCGGACAGGACCACGTCGGCGACGTAGTACGTCACGGTGCTCTCGCCGGTGCCGGTAATCACGGTGGAGAGGGCGATGCTGGCGTCGTCCGACTCGTACGTGGTGTCGGTGAGGGTCGCCTCGGTGGCGGCGGTGTCTTCCGGGGTGGCGGTGCTCGCCGTTGTGGTGGCGTCGGTCGTCTGTGCGGTCTCGTAGGCGTCGACGTCACGGATCTCGACGTGCTCGATCACGAAGCGGTCCAGAGCCCAGGCGGAGCCGCCTGCCACGGTGAGGGACACGGCGAGGACTGCGGCGACGAGTGCGGTGCGGGGCCGCCGCCAGCGCGGGGTGGGGATGGTCGTTCGTCTCATGCGCCATGTCTACGGACGCCGCGTAGGTCGCTCGTGAGGCGCTGCTGTGCGCCCGCTAAGAGGCGCGCGACGGTCGCGTCGGCGGGAACGACCGGTGCCCCCGAGGTCGCGGAGGACCCCGGGGGCACCGGTCGTCAGAGCCCGTCACCGGGCGGGCCGTGGTCCTACTCGGCCGCCGCGGTTCCCAGCGACGTGGCCCCGGCAGTGTCCCCGTCGGTGCTGTAGCCGGCGACGGACTGGCCCGCCGGCTGTCCGCCGAGCAGGACCTCGTAGCTCGTCCCGGGAACCACGCTTGCGGAGGACAGGATCACCGCGGCCGTCGCCTTGCTGGTGGTGAACGCCGCCACGACGTCGCCGTCCGGGGACACGACCTGGACGGTGGTACCTGCGGGCACGCCAGAGCCGAAGCCGAGCGTCAGGACACCCTGGTCGGTGCTCTCGGGTGCGACGAGCATGCCGGCGCTTCCCGCGGCGAGCAGCGTGCCCCCGGTGACGGTGAAGGAGCCAGCGATGTCGACCGGGCCGTTGCCGTTCGACGTCGGCCCGTGCACGACGACGACCCCACCGCTGATCTGCGCGCTGCCGTTGGAGTCCAGCCCGTCGCCGGCGGCGTCCACCGTCACGGTACCCCCGGAGATGGTCAGGGAACCGGCGCCTGCGGCCTCGCCTCCACCCATCTGCCCACCCTCGGTCGTCGGAACGGTGAGGGTAATCTCACCCGAGGTGGTCGTCCCCTGCGTTCCGCCGGGGGCCGTGCCCGGTGCGGCGCCCATGTCGTCCGGCCGCCCGGGCCGCTGCATGCCGCTCGAGCGTGCACCGTCGGGTCGCTCGGCGCCGGGCATCGCGACGTCGTCACCCCCACCGGGACCGGCGGTACCCGACCCGTCCGCCCCGCCGGCGACGTTGATGCCGTCGTCGGTCGCGGTGAGGTCGACCGTGCCGTCGCTGATGTCGATGACGGCGCTCTCCAGGCCCTCGTAGGACGTCGTGACGTTCACCGTGCCGGCGCTGATGGTTAGCGCGGTGTCGGCGTGCATGCCGTCGTCCGTCGTGGCGAGCGTGAGCTCGCCGCCGGAGATCGTCACGGTTCCGTTGGAGTGGACGGCGTCGTCGCTGGAGTCGACCGTCAGGGTTCCGTCCTCGACGAGGACCGAGACAGAACCCTTGACTCCCTTGGTCGAGGTGTCCGTCGACACCGTGCCGGCGGCCCCCCCGCCGGCGGTGACGTCGACGGTGCCGCCGGTGAGGATGGCGTCGGTCGCCGCGTCGATGCCGTCGCCTCCCGCGGTCAGCGTGAGGGTCCCGGCGGCGACCGAGACGTAGCCCATGGTCGCGTCCTCGGCGTTGTCGGACTTCAGGGCGTCACCGCCGGCTTCGACGGTCAGGTCGCCGTCGTCGACGACCAGGTAGTCCTTGCCGCGCACACCGTCGTCCACCGCCTCGACGGTGATCTGGCCACCGGTGATCACAAGGCCGTCCTGGGAGGCGATCGCGTCGTTCGCGTTGCCGACGACGTCCAGGTCACCGGTTCCTGCGATCGTGAGGTCGGCGGTGGAGTAGATCGTCGCGTTGGGGGCATCCTCGGCCGTGTCGGCGTAGGTCTGAGCGTCGGTGAGGGTGTTCGTGGTGCCCTCGGCGAGCTCGAGAACCACCTCCGCGGCGTCGGTGACGACGAGCGCGCTGCCGGTCGAGCTCGTGACGTCGACGTCGTCGAGAACCAGCCGGACGATCTCCTCGTCGGCGGTGTCGACGACGATGCTGCCGTCGGTCAGGGTGCCGCTGACCCGGTAGGTGCCCGCGGCGGTGATCGTCACTACGCCGTCGGCGACGCTCACGGCGTCCGACGTGCTCGTGGCATCGGTGCCGTTGAGCGCCACGGCCTCCTCGACCGAGGCGTCCCAAACGTGGTCGGCAGGCTCGTCGTGGTCCACGGCGTTCTCCGAGGTGGCGGCGGCGACCGCCACCTCGGCCGTGGATGAGCTGGCGGTGGTGCCGGTCGTGGTGGTGCTGCACGCGGTGAGCAGGGCCAGGGCGGCCGCCACGGAAAGGGCACGGGCAGAGCGGGGGACGCGCATGGTGGATCTCCGATGGGTGAGTGGGTGGGGATGGCCAGCGTTCAACGCGAGCCGCGATCGTGCGTCGTAGGCCGGCGGTCCGGGTGCTGGTCTGCCGGGCGGAGTTTCATCCGGCAGGCCGGGCCGCCGCGGTGAGGTGCCTGTGCGGGTGCTGGGGGAGAGGGCGGTCCCAGGGCTCGGCGCCGTCGGGCGTGAACGGGTGGTGGCGCAGGATCGGGCGCCACGGGGTCGCCGGCAGCTCGGGGCGCAGGGCGGCGATGCCGGTGCCGTACTTCGAGATGCGGGTCGGGCGGTACCCCGATCGCCACAGGAGCCGGTCCGCGGCGGAGGCGTGGAACGCGGTCTTGGTCTCCACGACGACGCGCCCCGGCAAGAGCACCGCGCCTGCACCGTCCTGCCGGCACACCAGACCGGTGTCGAGCGTCAGGCGGCTCTCGTCACCGGGCAGGTACAGGGTGGCGCGTCGGTACTCGGTCACCAGCGCGGGTCGCAGGTCCAGTGGGCCGACGTCGATGGCCGCAGCGGCCAGCACCTCCAGGACGAACGCCCGAGCCGCGGTCGTCAGGTGGTCGCGGTGGTCGACGTCGTGCGCCTGGCGGTGCTTGACCGTGCGGCCCCGCCGGTCCCGGGTCTTGACCTCGAGCCAGCACTGGGCGGAGTCGACGTAGGTGCGGGTTCGGACCTTGAACCGCATCGGTCGACGGTGCGCCGCCATCCGGTAGCAGTCGAGGTCCGCGGTGTCGAAGTACACCGACGCGTAGCCGAAGTCCCGGCTGCCGTTGATCTCCAGGACGCGAGCCGACCCGGCCAGGTCGGAGACGAAGTGCCTGGCGGCCGACGTCGGGAGGACGTACTTGCGGTCCACCCGCGTCTGCAGTGCGGCATGCTCGGCGAGCTCGGCGAGGGTCACCGGCGCGAGGCCATCCATCGAGGCGTCCACCCGGTCCGCGTTCATCGGGCGGGGCCCGTCGTCGCGATTCGCCCGGTCGCGACTGCGCCGCGCTCTGGGAACGTCGAGCGCTCGACCTGCTGACTCCGGCCAGTCTCGTAGCGGACGTCCACCAGCGTGGTCTGCAGTACGAGGTCGACCTTCTGGACCGCGGCCACATGGACGCGCGCGCCGAGCAGCCCTTCGAGGTGCGCGACGAGAGCCGTGTGGTCGGTGAACGCGGCATCGAGGTGCATGAGCTGGCTGCGGTGGCGGGACAGCAGGCGAGGGTGATCCCCGAGGAACAGAGCCAGCAGGACCAGCACGCTGAGCGCCGCACCGAGGGCCGGCGACGTCGCGCCGAGCCCGCCGATGAGTCCGAGCGCCAGCGCCGAGAAGTAGTAGGCGACCTCGTGCTGGCCGAGCTCGTCCGAGCGCAGCCGGATGATCGACAGCACGCCGAACAGCCCCAGGCCCAGACCAGCCGCGACGGCGCCCGAGGACAGAGCCGCCGAGACCGCAAGGACGCCGACGTTCACGCCGAGGTAGGCGACGACGAGCTCACGGCGTCGGTGACGCGGGAAGTACAGAGCGAACGTCAGCATGATGATGGCGACGAGGTCGATCGCAAAGGCCAGCACGGTGGTGGTCATGGGGTTCTCCAGTGGTGCGTCGGGTGGGACGACCTCAAAGGTGCGGGCCGGCGCTGTGGCACCCCTTCGCCGTCCCTGTGGGGCCCCTGTGAGCCCGACGCGCACAGCCACCGCACAGGCGGCGCTCAGGCAGCGTGTGGTCCGCGGTCGCACGATGGACTCATGAGCACGCGCGCTGAGCCCCTCACCCGCCCCGACGGTTCCCCGATCCGAGCGCTCGTCGTCGACGACGAGCCGTCTCTGGGGGAACTGCTCTCGACGGTGCTGCGGTACGAGGGGTGGCAGGTCGAGACCGCACTCACCGGGCAGTCGGCACTACGTGCAGCTCGCACCGCCCGGCCGGACGTCATCGTGCTCGACGTCATGCTTCCCGACCTGACCGGCATCGAGGTGCTCCGCCGGCTGCGCGAGATCCACCACGACGTCCCCGTGCTGTTCCTCACCGCGAAGGACGCCGTCGCGGACCGCGTCGCGGGCCTGACGGCTGGTGGTGACGACTACGTGACCAAGCCCTTCAGCCTCGAGGAGGTCATCGCGCGGCTGCGCTCCCTGTTGCGCCGCGCCGGCGCAACCGCAGCCACGGACGACAACCTCCTGGTCGTCGGGGACCTCACCCTCGACGAGGACAGCCACGACGTGACGCGAGGCGGCGACCTCATCACACTGACGGCGACCGAGTTCGAGCTTCTGCGGTTCTTCATGCGCAACCCGCGACGGGTGCTGTCCAAGGCACAGATCCTGGACCGCGTCTGGCAGTACGACTTCGGCGGCCAGGCCAACATCGTCGAGCTCTACGTCTCCTACCTGAGGCGCAAGGTCGACGCCGGGCGCTCACCGATGATCCACACCCTCCGCGGCGCCGGCTACCTGCTCAAGGCCGCCGAGAGCGACGCGCTGTGAGGCGCTGGACCCTCCGGCGCCGGCTTGTGCTGGTCCTCGTCGGCCTCCTCGTCGCCGTCGCCGCCACTATCTCCGCCGTCTCTACCCTCGCGCTGCGCGAGTCGCTCCTGGAACAGGTCGACGACCAGGTCGAGGAGTCCAGCGTGCGGGCACTCATGGCGCAGGAACGACCTCCTCGGGGCGCACTCGACGACGATGTCGCCGGCGGTCAGGCGGCCCTCGACGAGCCCGGCGGTGATCGACCAGCACCACCCGGCCTCGGTGCGCCCGGCCAAGCCGCCGGAACGGTGAACTTGACCATCGACGACGGCGTACCGATCGCCGGGTGGATCGACGAGCAGGGCACGCATCGCGAGCTCAGCCCCGCCCAGGTGGCAGCTCTGTCCGCCGTCGAGCCGACCGCGAACCCCGTGACGGTCGACCTGGGCGAGCTCGGCCGGTATCGCGTACTTGCGGTGACCGCCGCGGACGGCGACCGCGTCGTCACAGGGCTGTCGACGGGCGACGCGACATCCACCGTCCAGCGTTTCCTCGTCGTCGAGCTCGTTATCGTCGCGCTCGGGGTGGTGCTGGCGGCACTCGCGGGCGGCGCCCTCGTGCGGCGGCAGCTGCGCCCCCTCGAGCGCGTCGCCGCTACAGCGACGCGCGTGTCGGAAACCCCCCTCCACTCCGGAGAGGTCGCACTTGCCGAGCGGGTCGCCGCAGCCGACACGGACCCCGCGACCGAGGTCGGACAGGTCGGGCTTGCGCTCAACCGCCTGCTCGGCCACGTCGAAGGCGCACTCGCCGCCAGACACGCGAGCGAGACCCAGGTCCGCCAGTTCGTCGCCGACGCAAGTCACGAACTACGCACGCCCCTGGCGTCGATCCGCGGGTACGCAGAGCTTGTCCGCCGGATTCCTGAGGACCTGCCACCCACTGCCGTGCACGCCCTCGACCGGGTCGAGTCCGAATCGCGCCGCATGACAACTCTCGTGGAAGACATGCTGCTCCTCGCCCGACTCGACGCAGGACGCGACCTTGACGCGGCCCCCGTCGACCTTGCGGCACTCGCCGTCGACGCCGTCGCCGACGCGCATGTCGCAGGGCCGGGCCACGTCTGGAGGCTTAGCCTTCCCGACGTCCCCGATCCCGACGACGCCGCGAGTACCGACAGCGACAGCACGAGCACAGTCGTTCTCGGTGACGAGGACAGGCTCCGCCAGATTCTGTCCAACCTCCTGGTGAACGCGCGCGTGCACACCCCAGCCGGCACAACTGTGACGACGACCGTGCGACGTCACGCCGGTACGGTCCAGCTTGAAGTCACCGACGACGGGCCCGGCATCCCAAACGAACTCCAACCTCACCTGTTCCACCGGTTCAGCCGCGGCGACGCCGCCCGGTCCCCGGGCAGCGGCTCCACGGGGCTGGGGCTGGCGATCGTCGACGCCATCGTCCGCAGCCATGGCGGGTCCGTCGCCGTCGAGAGCCGACCGGGGGCCACGACGTTCACCGTGCACCTACCGGCGGTCGCAGAGTCAGCACGAACACCCGCTTAGACGGCCGGTCGCGTTGACACGGGCAACCGGGTGACCCAGGGGGTCGGGTTCTGATGCGACGGAAGCGGGGGAGCGGGTCGACGCTGGACCGATGGCAGTGCTCGGTGTGGAGCGGGGTGCCGCATTCGTGGCGCCGCCGAACGTGATTTCTGCGTGCCGCCCGGGTCCACATAGGCGGCCGCTTCGGTTTTCGTCCGCTGGTGCTCGCTGCGGGCCTCATTCGAACGTCGCGTCCTGCTGGCAACGTCGACTGAGCGCACACGTGCAACCGTCAAATCTGTGCCGAAGGGCCTTCTAGGGCCGGGGGTGGCAAGGCGCTGGTCGCTGGGTCGAACATCTCGAGACGGCCGGGGCCTTGAGCTTTCGCGCGGTACATGGCGATGTCGGCCTCGCGCAGGACCTTGCCGAGCTCGTGGGTGCGGTGCCGTGCGAAGGCCACGCCGATGCTCGCGCTGGACCGAATCTGCAGGTTGCCGATGGCGAAGGGACGGGCCAGGGCGTCGCGCAGGTGGCGGGCGACGTCGAGGGCGTCCGTGGTGGCGGTGATGTCGTCGACGATGACGACAAACTCGTCGCCGCCGAAGCGCGCGACGGTGTCTCCGGCGCGTACCGCTGCGCGCAGTCGCGCGGCGACAGCGGTGAGGAGGGCATCACCGGTGGGGTGGCCGTGGGTGTCGTTGACGTCTTTGAACCGGTCGAGGTCGATGAGGAGGACGGCGACGTCGCGGCTGGTGCGCTTGGTGTGGGCCACGGCGTTCTCGAGGCGGTCGGCGTACAGAGCCCTGTTCGGCAGCCCGGTGAGTGGGTCGTGCAGCGCGGCGTGCTCGAGCTTGGCAGCGAGCTCACGTGCGCCGCGGGCGCTCGCGGCGAGGGAGGAGGTCAGAGCCCGAACGGTGTACCCGGTGACGAGCACGACGGTGGTGAAGAGCAGCGCTAGGCCGATCGGGTACGGGTTGCCCTGGCTGATCTGCCAGAAAAGAATCCCGTCGCAGCCGATCAAGATGAGGGCGGTCAGAAACTGAATCTGGCGGAGCGGGAGGACCGCGAAGATGAAGGGCACCCGACTCACTAGGGCCAGGGGAGCCCCGGCGTTCCCGGCGCGTCCAAGCAGTGCGAAGCTGATCAGGAACATCAGCACGTCGAGCGTGAGAATCGCGCCGAACGTCCGGGGGCCACGGGCGTGCCCGCGGGTGGTGAGTAGCCAGATCGCGGCGCCGACCCGGAAGAGAATGGATGCGGCCTCCGCGACGTCGAACGTTGCCGGCGCGGGCAAGGCCATGACCATCGCCTGGACCAGGGCGGTCACCAGCAACAGGACGATGAGGAGCAGATCGGCCTGCTCACGGCGCACCGCGACGTCCGGACCCATCTCCACCCCCGGCCGTCAGCATCCCCACACCGACCGTCGCCGCGCAACCCGGGGCATCGATGACCCCGAGCGACAGCGGGCCCCGTCCGTGAGTGGCGGTCCGTGCACAGGCTCGCGCGGTTCAGCTTCGCTGGCACCCGGAGTGTCCGGATATCGCGCAATCCGCTGCCGACCGCTGGAGTGCCGTACGGATGGGTTACGAGACACTCCGAACCGGGGTTGCGGAGGAGCTCGCGGCTACTCGGATGGTGACGTCGGTGACGAGGTCGGTGTGCTCGGGACTGGGTGCGTCGAGTAGACCCGGCGAGCAGGATGCGGATCGTTGCGCTGTGTCGCGGCGGTGCGGCGGTGCTGGTCGTCGATGGCGGTGACGTGGCCTCTACCGGTTCTCGGCCCGCTCTCGACAAGATGGCCCTGCACACACGCGGGCGCTTACCGGTGCGATGGCTCCTTCCGTTCGACCCGTTCCCACCCGGGCCGGGCCTGGCGGGCGCCGAGGCGGTCGGAGCGCGAGCGGTACACGACGTAGGGCCGCCAGAGGTAGCCGACGGGGGCGCTGAAGACGTGCACGAGCCGCGTGAACGGCCACAGCGCGAACAGCAGCATCGCGGCCATGCCGTGCAGCTGGAAGCCGAGCGGCGCATCGGCCATGAGCTCGGGGTGCAGGTCGAAGCGGAAGATCCCGCGGAACCACACCGAGACGCCGTCGCGGTAGTCGTAGTGCCCGCCGAGGTTGAGCACCGACCCGGCGACCGTGTTCCACATCCCGAGGAAGATGACGACCGCGAGGACGAGGTACATGGCCTTGTCCATGCGGGTCGTCGCGCGGAACACGGGGCCCACGGTACGGCGGCGGTAGATCAGCAGGACGAGCCCGACGACGGTGCTGAACCCCGCGACGGCGCCGATCGACACCGCGAGGAAGTGGTAGACCTCCTCGCTCATGCCGACCGCCTCGGTCCACGCCTTGGGGATGCCGAGGCCCATGACGTGCCCGAGGAACACGGCGAGGATCCCGAAGTGGAACAGCGGGCTCGCCCAGCGCAGCAGCCGGCGCTCGTAGAGCTGCGACGAGCGGGTCGTCCAGCCGAACTTGTCGTAGCGGTACCGCCAGACGTGGCCGAGCACGAAGAACGCGAGGCACACGTAGGGGATGACGACCCAGAGCAGGGTGTCGGCGGTCGTGGTCATCGACGGGCTCCTGTTCCGGGCATGTACGACGGCGGCGCGAACGGCTCGAGGCCGACCTCCTCGCCGGGCGGGCCCTCGGCGGCGAGCCGGGCGACGGCCTCGCGGTCGTCGCCGGCGAGCGGCGGGAGGGTCGCGCAGACGGCGACGAGCGCGCCGGCGTACGGGGAGCCGAGGTCGAGCAGGGCGAGCCGGAGCAGCTCGAGCCCGGCGCGGTGCGCGAGCAGCAGGCGCAGGCCCGACTCCTGCGCGGTCTCGTCGCCGGTCGACGCGAACTCCAGGACGACGGCCACGTGGTCGGGGAGCTCGTCCGCCGAGACCTCGAAGCCCGCGGAGCGGTACGCCTGCTTGAACTCGACGAGGGCGACCCCGCGCTTCCGGGTGTCGCCGTACGCGTAGTACGTGAGGTAGGGCGAGCGCCGCCGGGCCAGGTCGAACGTCTCGACGTACCGGGCGGCCAGCTCGACGGGCGGGTGCGCGTCGAGGTGGTCGAGGACCTGCTCGAGCGGGGCGCGGAGGTACCCGTCGAGCGTCCCGACGGCGGCCCGGAGGTCGGGCAGCAGCGCGAGCAGCTCCGGGCCCGGGTAGTCGAGCACGAGCGCGGCGACGCGGTGCACGAGCGCGGTCTCGCGGGTCGCCGCCTTCCGTGCGGCGTCCCGGCGCGCGAGCCGCCTCACGGCCGGACCTCGGTCGTCGGGTCCTCGTCGATCCGCGCGACGGGCTCGGTGCCCGTGCCGGCCGGTCCGGGGACGGACCCCCCGGCGGGCAGCGGCTGGACGAGCGCGGCCGAGTCGTCGCCCTCGGGCTCGCGCAGGTTCGCTCCGTCGGGTCCGGGTCGCGGCGGGAACATCCCCGCGGGCGCGCTCTTGCCGTCCCAGTTGAGGAGGTTGACGCGCGCCTTCCTGGACTCGGGCTCGGCGACGGTGTCGGTCGTCTGGCGCTGCTTGAGCATGTGGAAGTTCTCGACCGCGATGGGGTCGTTGCCGCCCGAGCCCTCGCCGAACGGCCCCGAGCCACCCATGCCGGGTCCGCCGTCGTAGTCGAGGCTGCACTCGGTCGCGAGCTCCTCGAGGCCGTGCGCCTGCTCGGCGTGGGCCGCGGGGACGACGTACCGCTCGTCGTACTTCGCGAGCGCGAGCAGGCGGTACATCTCGTACATCGTCGCCTCGTCCATCCCGACCGACTCGGGGATGCGCGGGTTGCCGGGGCGGCCCATGTTCAGGTCGCGCATGTAGGACCGCATCGCGGCGAGCCGCTTGAGCACCGCGGTGACCGGCGCGGTCTCCCCCGCGGTGAACAGCTCGGCGAGGTACTCGACCGGGATGCGCAGGGTGTCGATCGCGGCGAACAGGTTCGAGGTGTCCTCGCTGTCCACGCCGGTCTCCTGCACCACGTCGACGACGGGCGAGAGCGGCGGGATGTACCAGACCATGGGCATCGTCCGGTACTCGGGGTGCAGCGGCAGGGCGACCTCGTAGGTGCTGATCAGCGCCCAGATCGGGGACCGCTGCGCGGCCTGCACCCAGTCGTGCGGGATGCCCGCGGCCTCCGCCTCGCGCTGCACCTGCGGGTCGTCCGGGTCGAGGAACACCCCGCGCTGCGCGTCGAGCAGGTCCTTCTCGTCGGTGACCGACGCCGCCGCGAGCACCTTGTCGGCGTCGTAGAGCACCAGCCCGATGTACCGCAGGCGCCCGACGCACGTCTCCGAGCAGACGGTCGGCAGCCCGACCTCGATGCGCGGGAAGCAGAACGTGCACTTCTCGGCCTTGCCGGTCTTGTGGTTGAAGTAGACCTTCTTGTACGGGCAGCCCGTGACGCACTTGCGCCAGCCGCGGCACGCGTCCTGGTCGACGAGCACGATGCCGTCCTCGGCGCGCTTGTAGATCGCCCCCGACGGGCACGACGCCGCGCACGACGGGTTCAGGCAGTGCTCGCAGATCCGCGGCAGGTAGAACATGAACGTCTGCTCGAACTCGAGCTTGACCTTGTCCGAGACCTTCTTCAGCACCGGGTCGTGGACCGTGAGCTCCGGGGCGCCGCCGAGGTCGTCGTCCCAGTTCGCGCTCCAGCCGACCTGCATGTCCTTGCCGGTGAGCAGCGACTTGGGGCGGGCCACCGGGACGTGGTCCTGCAGCGGGGCGTTCGTCAGGTTCTCGTAGTCGTACGTCCACGGCTCGTAGTACTCGTCGATCGACGGCTGCTTGGGGCTCGCGAAGATCGTCAGCAGGTTCTTCAGCCGGCCGCCGGCCTTGAGCTGGAGGCGGCCCTTCTTGTTCAGGGTCCAGCCGCCCTCCCACTTCTCCTGGTCCTCGTAGGTCCGCGGGTAGCCCTGGCCGGGGCGGGTCTCGACGTTGTTGAACCAGACGTACTCGGTGCCCGTGCGGTTCGTCCACGCCTGCTTGCACGTGACCGAGCACGTGTGGCAGCCGATGCACTTGTCGAGGTTCATGACCATCGCCATCTGCGCCATGACTCGCATCGCTCAGTACTCCACGTCCTGCGAGCGGCGACGGACGACCGTCACCTCGTCGCGCTGGTTGCCGGTCGGGCCGAGGTAGTTGAACGCGTAGGCGAGCTGCGCGTAGCCGCCGATGAGGTGGCTGGGCTTCACGAGCAGGCGGGTCAGCGAGTTGTGGATGCCGCCGCGCTTCCCGGTCGTCTCGGCCTTCGGCACGTCGATGAGCCGGTCCTGCGCGTGGTACATGTACACCGTCCCCTCGGGCATCCGGTGCGAGACGATCGCCCGGGCGACCACCACGCCGTTGCGGTTCACGGCCTCGATCCAGTCGTTGTCGCGGATCCCGACCTTGGCGGCGTCGACGTTGCTCATCCAGATCGCGGGTCCGCCGCGCGAGAGCGACAGCATGAAGAGGTTGTCCTGGTACTCGGAGTGGATCGACCACTTGTTGTGCGGGGTCAGGTAGCGGACGGTCACGCCGAGCTCGCCCTTCGGTCCCGCCGGACCCGTCGCGCCCAGGGCACCCTCGTCGAACAGCGCCTGCATGTTCAGCGGCGGCCGGAACACCGGCAGCCCCTCCCCGAGCTCGGTCATCCAGTCGTGGTCGAGGTAGAAGTGCTGCCGCCCGGTGAGCGTGTGCCAGGGCTTGAGCCGCTCCACGTTGACGGTGAACGGCGAGTACCGCCGCCCGCCGTGCTCGGTCCCGGACCACTCGGGTGACGTGATGACGGTCGTCGGGGCGGCCTGGGTGTCGGCGAACGTAACCTGCTTGCCCTCGTGCTCGGCGGCCAGGTCGGCCATGAGCGTCCCCGTGCGCTTCTCGAGGGTGTGGAAGCCCTGCACCGCGAGCCGGCCGTTCGTCGTGCCGGACAGCGCGAGGATCGCCTCGCACGCGTGCACGTCCCGGGACAGCAGCGGGCGCCCGTCGGCCACCGCGCCCGGCGCCCCGGCGGGGATCCGCGCGACGCCGTTCTTGCGCCGCAGGTACTCGATCTCGGGCCCGACGTCGAACGTCACGCCCTTGGTCGTCAAGCCCGCGGTGTCCGGGACCGGGCCGAGCGTCGCGAGCTTCGCGGCGACCGCCGGGTAGTCCCGCTCGATGACGACCAGCTTCGGCATCGTGCGACCCGGCACCGCCTCGCACTCCCCGGCCTTCCAGTCCTGCACCCGGCCGTGCGGGTTCGCCATCGCGTCCGGCGTGTCGTGCGTGAGCGGGACCGCGACGACGTCCTGGCGCACCCCCAGGTGCGTCACGGACTGCCGGGACAGCTCGCGGGCCAGGGTGTGGAAGATCTCGAAGTCCGTGCGGGTCTGCCACGGCGGCGCGATCGCCGGGCTGAACGAGTTCACGAACGGGTGCATGTCCGTGGTGTTGAGGTCGTGCTTCTCGTACCAGGTCGCCGCGGGCAGCACGACGTCGGAGTAGACGGTCGTGCTCGTCATCCGGAAGTCGAGCGAGAGCAGCAGGTCGAGCTTGCCGCTCGGCGCCTCGTCGTGCCACGTCACGTCCCGGGGCCGCGCCCCGGGCGGCGCCTCCGTGGCCAGCAGGTTCGAGTCCGTCCCGAGCAGGTGGTGCAGGAAGTACTCGTTGCCCTTGCCCGACGAGCCGAGCAGGTTCGCCCGCCACACCGTCAGCACGCGCGGCCAGTTCTCGGGGGCGTCCGGGTCCTCCGCCGCGAACCGCAGCCGGCCCTCCGTGAGCTCGCGCGGCACGTACTCCCCGACGGGCAGCCCCGCCGCCTCGGCGTCGGCCGCGAGGTCGAGCGGGTTCCGGTCGAACGTCGGGTAGGACGGCATCCAGCCCATGCGCGCCGACTTCGCGATGACGTCGGCGGTGGTCATCCCCGCGAACGCCCCGCCCGTGCCCGGCGTCGCCGCGGAGAGCGTGTCGGCGCTGAACGCGTCGTAGCGGAACTGGTCCGTGTGCAGGTACCAGTACGCGGTCTGGATCATCGTCCGCGGAGGCCGGGCCCAGTCGTTCGCGGTCGCGTACATCTGCTGACCGGTGACCGGGCGGACCTTCTCCTGGCCGACGTAGTGCGCCCAGCCACCGCCGTTGACGCCCTGGCAGCCCGTGAGGGTCGTGAGCGTGAGGAACGTGCGGTAGATCGTGTCCGAGTGGAACCAGTGGTTGGTCCCGGCGCCCATCAGGATCATCGAGCGGCCGCGCGACTCCTCGGCGTTGGCCGCGAACTCCCGCCCGATCCGCTCGGCCTTGGCCGCGGGCACGCCCGTGAACTGCTCCTGCCACGCGGGCGTCCCGGGCTGCGACGCGTCGTCGTACCCCGTCGGCCACTCCCCCGGCAGGCCCTCCCGGCCGACGCCGTACTGCGCGAGCAGCAGGTCGAGCACGGTCGTGACCACGTGGTCGCCGACCCGCCGCACCGGCACCCCGCGCCGGGAGACCGCCGCCGTCCCGTCGAGCGTGTCGAACCGCGGGAGGTCGACGACCACCGACTCGGCCGACCCGACCTCGCCGAGCACCGGACCGCCCGCGCTGAGCAGCGGCTCGACGTCACCGAGGTCGAGGTTCCAGCGCCCGACGCCCTGCTCGCCGTACCGGTGCCCGAGCGAGCCGCCGGGGACCACCGGCCGGTCCGTCCGCGCGTCGAGCAGCACCGTCTTGAACGCCGCGTTCTCGCCGCGGGCCTCCTTGCCCGGCAGGTCCTCCGCGGTGAGGAACTTCCCGGGGACCCACCGCCCGTCGCGCTCCTCGAGCCGCACGAGGAACGGCAGGTCGGTGAAGCGCTGCACGTAGTCGCGGAAGTACGGGACCTCCCGGTCGACGAAGAACTCCTTCAGCGTCACGTGCCCCATCGCGAGCGCGAGCGCGCCGTCCGTGCCCGGCTGCACCGCGAGCCACTCGTCGGCGAACTTCACGTTGTCCGCGTAGTCGGGCGAGACCGCGATCACCTTCTGCCCGCGGTAGCGCGCCTCCGCCATCCAGTGCGCGTCCGGGGTGCGGGTCACCGGGAGGTTGGAGCCCCACATGATCAGGTAGCCGGCGTCCCACCAGTCCCCCGACTCGGGGACGTCCGTCTGGTCGCCGAACACCTGCGGCGACGCGACCGGGAGGTCCGCGTACCAGTCGTAGAACGACAGCATCGGGGCGCCGATCAGTGCGTGGTACCGGGCGCCGGCGCCGTGCGACACCATCGACATCGCCGGGATCGGGGAGAACCCCGCGACCCGGTCGGGCCCGTGCTCCTTGATCGTGTGCACCTGCGCCGCGGCGACGAGCTCGACCGCCTCGTCCCACGTCGCCCGCACCAGACCGCCCTTGCCGCGGGCCCGCTTGTAGCGCTTGGCCCTCACCGGGTCGTTCACGACGTCCGCCCACGCGAGCACCGGGTCCCCGAGCCGCGCCTTCGCCTCGCGGTACATCTCGAGCAGCACGCCCCGCACGTACGGGTACCGGACCCGCGTCGGGGAGTACGTGTACCAGCTGAACGCCGCACCGCGCGGACAGCCCCGCGGCTCGTACTCCGGGGAGTCCGGGCCCACCGACGGGTAGTCCGTCTGCTGCGACTCCCACGTGATGATGCCGTCCTTGACGTACACCTTCCACGAGCACGAGCCCGTGCAGTTGACCCCGTGCGTCGAGCGGACCACCTTGTCGTGGCTCCACCGGTCCCGGTAGAAGGTGTCGGCGTCGCGCCCGCCGATCTGGTGCAGCGTCCGCAGGTCCGGCGACACCGAGCTCTTCGTGAGGAACCGCCGCGTCCGCAGCAGGGCCTCCGTCACGTCGCCGTCGAGTCGGGGCGGGTCGTTCTGCAGGGTCACGGTGCGCGGTCCTTCCGGGTGGTCGGGTCCAGCGGGTCGTGCGGGTCGCGCGGGTGGGCGTATCAGGTCGTGGTCGCGGCGCGCTTCGCCTGGGCCGAGCGCCGGACGGGCCCACGCGTGAACCAGGCCGTGAGGACGCAGACGATCGCAAGTAGCGCGAGGCCCAGGCTGTAGTCGCCCACGAGGTCGAAGACCGCACCCATGACGAGCGGCGGCACGAACCCGCCCAGCCCGCCGGCTGCGCCGACGAGGCCCGTCACAGCGCCGACTTTCTCGGGCGGCGCGAGGCTCGCGACCAGCCCGAACGTCGCGCCCGACGACGCGCCGAGCAGCGCCGCGAGCCCCAGGAACGCGACCGTGCCGACCGGGATAAGCGGGAACTCGAGCGCCGCGACACCGGCGAGCACCGCTGCCCCGACGAAACACACGACAAGCACGGTCGTCGCGTCGAATCGGTCCGTGAGCGCACCGCCCACGGGGCGCATGAGCACGGCGAGGACCACAAACCCGGCGGTGCGCAGGGCCGCGTCCTCCTGCGTCAGGTCGAACGCGTTGATGAGGTACGTCGGCAGGTACACGCTGAACGCCACGAACCCGCCGAAGCCCACGGCGTAGAGGATGGCGAGCTGCGCGGTGGCGGGGAGCTTCGCTGTCGTCCATGTCCGCGCGAGGAACGAGCCCTGCGGCACCACCCGGCCGGGGGCGTCGCGCACCAGCAGGCCGGACACGACCGCGTACACCGTCAACACGCCGGCGACGATGAGGAACGGCGCCTCGGGACCGACCGCGTTCGTCAGCCGCACGGTCGTGAACGCCGAGATCGCCGTCCCACCCATGCCGAGCCCGAAGATGCCGAGGGCCGTCCCGCGCCGCGCCGGCGGGTACCACGCGTTGACGAGCGGGACGCCGATCGCGAACGCCGTGCCGCCCAGCCCGAGGAAGAACCCGCCGACGAGCATCGCCGCGAAGCTCTCCGCGACCAGACCGACGACCAGCACCGGCAGCACCGTCAGGATGCTCACGGCCGGGAACATGACCCGCGCACCGACCCGGTCCGTCAGCGCGCCCACCGGGATCCGCCCGAGCGACCCGACCACGACGGGCACCGCGACGAGCACCGCCTGCTCGAACCCGGTCAGGTCGAGCCGCTCCCGGTACGCCGCGCCGAGCGGGCTGATGAGCGCCCACGCCCAGAAGTTGACGAGGAACCCGAGCGTCGCGAGCACGAGGTTGCGGGTCGACCCAGTGGGTGTCGCGGGCGGCGATGCGGCGGCTGTGGTCCGGGCTCGGCCCGGACCTCCAGCGTGCGCTGGCGGGACCGACGTGACGCGTCTGCGCTGCTGATCGTTGCGTCCCGACATAGGGCCCCCTCGCAACTTTGTCACCTCGTCGTGACACCTGGGCAGGATCCAGCGAACGTAGCACCGAGTTCGGTCGAAAGCGGGCCGAAGGACCCTTGACGCGCTCGCCTCAGGGCGCGCAAACGACCTACGCCGGCAGCTCCAATGGGACCGCGACGTCACAGGCCCGGGTGCCCGGCGGGCCGTGTGCAGCGGCCGGCTGGCGCCGCGGTTGTGCTGGCGAGGTCCGGCCCATCAGGCCAGCGCTTCACGTGCCGTGTCGGGTTGATCTGTGCCATGAACTGCTCGGCAGGCCGGGCCGAGTTCACTGTGCGCGTCCGGGGTGCGAGTGTCCGTGCCGCGAGGGCGGTGCGGATGTCAAGCGGGTGCTGACGGCGGCCCGCCGTGAGCACGCTCGTTGAAGTGCCTCAAAGCCGGCGCCAGCTCGTGGTGGCGCACGCGGTTGCGGGCAGGCGCCGCCTGAATCATGGGGAAGAAGCGCCGGTGGCTGGCGCGTGCTCGCCAGCAATCTGACGCCAGCGATAGCTGAAACGGTCGACCCGCGCAAAACGCCGGAAATGCCGCGCCAGCACTCGCGCTCGGCGTTGTGGCTCTAGCCTGGGCCGGTGGCGGAATACGACCTCACCAACAAGCTCGTCGTCGGCATCGCGCCGAGTGCACTGTTCGACGTGCGCGACTCTCATGACGCGTTCACCCGCGGGCTCGACGAGTACCGGCGCTACCAGGACGAGCACATCGACGATCCTCTTCCCCGAGGAGCCGCGTTCCCGTTCGTACAACGCCTCCTCGGTCTGAACGACCTGCGACCCGGCGATCCGCTCGTGGAAGTCATCGTCCTCGCAAAGGACGACGCGACTACCGGTCTGCGAATCATGAACTCCATCGCGCACTACGGTCTCGACATCACCCGCGCGGTCTTCACGGGTGGCAGGGCGCCGTACGAGTACATCGATGCTTTGAACGTCTGCTTGTTCCTGTCGGGCAGCGCCTCCGACGCCGAGGCTGCGTCCTCGGCGGGGTACCCCGCCGGGCAAGTGCTGGGCCGCACAGCGCTCGAGACTGACGCGGATGACCCCAACGGGCTACTCGTCGCTCTCGACTTCGACCAGGTCCTCGCCGATGGCGAGGCGGAGGCGCGATACCTTTCGACGACGTTCGATGAGTACCTCGCCTACGAGCGCGACCATGCGAGTACACCCCTGGGTGCCGGTCCGATGAAGCGATTCTTGGTAGCGCTCGGGCGGATCCAGGAGGCTGAACGTCAGCACAGCAAGGACTTCACCGATTACAAGCCCCGAGTGCGGCTTGCCTTGGTGACGGCCCGGCAGGCACCGGCGCATGAGCGCGCTGTCCGCACGCTTCGATCCTGGGCCGTTGAGGTCAATGACGCCTTCTTCCTTGGCGGGGTCCGCAAGGCGCACGTCCTCGCGGTGCTCAGGCCGCACATCTACTTCGACGATCAGATCAATCACCTCCAACATGCACGCGCTACCGTCGCTAGCGTCCTCGTCCCCTACGCCGCGCGCGCCAGTTCGGAGCCTCAGAACGACGCTGACGCTGACCTTTCGCCGCAAGCGGCCAGTGCTCCGGAGCGCGGGGAGGCCGGCCTTGGGGGCGCCAAAGGCGCGATGAGCCCCTCGCTCGATCACTAGATCGAGCTCGCAGGCTTATATCCCGGGTGTCGCGGTGTGCGGCGAGGCAAGGGCACGAGTGAAGGCGCCGCCTTAGCGCGTGTATCGGGGCGTGACCTGACGACGCGGGCCCCGCGGCGACTTTGGCATCACGCCGAACCGGGGCACCGGACCCGGTCAAGTGCGGAGCCTAGCTTGGGGAGTGCATCCTTCCGGAAGCCGCGCGATGCCCCGGCACGCAGGGGGGCGGGCGCCGGGGCATCGCGGTGGTCACGCTACAGGGATGCTCGCCATGGAGCGAGGGTAACGTCGCCTGGCATGTCGGGCCGTCTTGGCGCATCGGCGCACACACGCCGGGCATCCCGGTACGCCACGGGTGCGCGCTGTAACGAAGAGTCGGGTGCCGCGTTTCGCGACTGCGTGCTTCTCGCGTGTCGCTGAACCTCTACGCGACCGGTACGCCGTGCCAGAGCGATCGGCCATCCAGTTCATTGCCCTTCTTCGGCTCCAGAAGGCTGACGGAAGAAGAGTGCAGGCGAGACGCGCAGTGCGGCGGCGAGTTGCCACATGGCGTGCAGCGAGATGTTCCGGCGTCCGTTTTCGACATGGCCGACGTACGCACGGTCCATGTTGGCGAGCTGGGCGAGTCGTTCCTGAGACACGCCCACCTCCTTGCGCAGCGCTCGAAGGTTCGCGCCGAAAGCTCGGCGTTGAGCGAGCTGGGACTCAGCCGCGGACGCCGCAGGGAAGTCGGGGGGCGGTGGCCCGGCAGGGTGCGGACCGTCGGGCCACGAGATGTTGGGCTGCTCACGGGGCACGTCACTTCATACCACGATGTCTATACGCCGCGCTTGGTGGTAGGAGCGATCCGAGTTCGGCTCGTCGATGTCATCTTTGCTCAGAACGGCGCCCGAGGGCCGAGTCGGAACTCCTCGAAGCCGAGAAGTTCTTCGAGCAGCAGACACATCTCCCACGGTGTATCAGACACGGGCGCCGATCGGCGGAAGAGGTGGTACCGGGTCGAGACGTTGCCTGTCGACTCGGACGTCAGATGCGGCTTGTCGATCACGCTGAAGACGACTTCGATCCTGCGCGACTGCCTCGTTCCCTCATGCAGGGCGTCTGTGTACTCGGCCTCGAGCCGCGGACCTACCCATGTGGGTGGAATGCGGAGGAACACGACCCCGGCTTCGCCCGGCGGGAGCTGTTTCGACGCCTTCTTCAGGGTGTCGATCACGGTGCGCGGGTTCCAGTGCGTATTGTCCGCCTTGGCTTTGGCTTCGATCGGAACGCTGTGTCCCTTATAGTTCACCAGGACGTCGAAGTCTTTGCCCTTGGCGTTTGTCTCGACCTGAGGTGCAGACGCCGCCGGGATCTGTTGGAGCAACGATAAGACCTCCATTTCGAATGCGACGCCGGAGAACGAGTCCTTGCGCAACTTCTTCAGAAGGCCGTCGAACCAGTCGTAACTCTGCAGCTCGTACAGGCTGCGGGCGAGGGTGCTGGCGCGGTGGTGGTACATGAGCCGGGTGAGCAGGTGGTCTCCGCGACCGGCCGCGAGCGTGCTGGCGATGTTCCGCTCGAACCACGTCACGCCGAGGTGGTCGCGGATCACAGCGTGAGGGATCGCAACCACCAGCCGGCCGGGAGAACACGGGCAGTTCGGGTCGTCCCACATCGGGTCGATGATCGACCGGACGTGTTCGTGGTACAGCAGCCACAGCGCGTCGACCCGCCCCGCGGCAGCGAGTTTGATGTCCGATAGTGAGCCGCAGAACTGCTTGAACGTGGGGAAGTAGCGCTCGTAGTCACCGTTCTCGGGCACGTGGTCCCCTCGCTGACGAGTCGCGTACGTCCGGGCTTCCGTGTGCCGGACTGATTCAAAGGTGGCGAGCAATCGCGTATGACGCTCCCGCGGAAGCTGGGTTCAGAGCGCGTCGAGTCGACGAGTGATCGCGGGCCTTCAATCGCAGGCTGATTGCGATCCGATCGCGTTGTCACGGCGCCGGCGGCGAAATGGTCTTCAACGCGTGCCAACTGTAGCGAGGCCGATTCGCCGTCGTTGGGACGGACGTCCATTGCTGAGTGCGAGCGCGCGACGCGACCGCATCGTCGCGGCGAGGCTCATCCGAGGCGTCCGGTGCACGCAGACGGCAGGCGAGTGGCGTTGCCCCGGCAACCCCGGGTCATCCGACGGCCCGGGACAGCACCTCATCGACCAGGCCGCGGCTCGGGCGCCCGTGCGTCAGCAACGACACCATCCGTGAGGTGGATGCCGTCGAGATGACGGGGTTGCTGTCGTCCCACGGCGCTTCCCGACTTGGGGCCATGACAGTCGCTGATCCGCGCAGGTTCTGGTCAGAGACCGCCAGGGTGAGCCACTCATCGCGTCCTCCTGCCGGGACCGCCTGTTGTGCGAGGCGAAAGACGACTCCCGCGACGTCGTGTCCCGGTAGCTCATCTTGGGCAGCGGAGAGAAAGACGTAGTCGTAGCGAGCCCTGTCTGCGTCGCGTACGACGGCTGCCTGGTCCTCCGTCAGGAGCAGCGGCTCGCCTGGGTCGAAGAGAGTGACCTGGCTTTCGGTACCAGTCATCTCCGTCCAGGACATGAACCATTGCATCCCGCCTGCCCGGATGCTCCAGTCCTGCAGTTGAGCGCACCGCTCCTGCTGTTCGGGGGTCGGATGAACGCCAGCGAGCCGGGACCGGCCGCGAGCCTCGGCCGCGAGCAGGTGCTGGCCCCCCAAGAGGAACAGCAGGTCAGGAACGGCGTTGCCGGTCGGCGTGAACGGACGCGTCGAGCGAGATGTGGTGATGGCCACGGGCGCAGGCGGCGTCGCCGACTTGGGGTGCAGCGTGCGCCAGAGCGGGGGATCGGCGGTCAACGAGACGTCGTCGATGTTCACCATCGGGTCCGCGACGGGGCGCCAGCCGTAGCGCTGATGTGCAACCTCCAGGCATGTCGCGAGCCCGATCGACTCCGACATGAAGCGGAACAGGTGCGGCGGCGACGCCATCCCGAACGGCGTCCACGACATGGTGTAGCCAGGTCGATGCTCAACACAGGCGAGCAGGTAGGCACCCTCGGCGAGCAGGTTGAGAAGGCGGGCAGGACGCCACGGCGACGCGTAGTGAAAGTTCGCCAGCGGCCACAACGCTGGGTGGAAGCTCGTCGGAGCGATCGACAGCGGAGCCTGATGTGCAGGAGCCGGGTCGCCGCTCGGCATGACGGCGGGATACTCGACGAGTCGCGTCGTCGACATGGATGACACCTCCACCGCAAGTGATCGGGATGCGCGAGTCGTGCACGAGGCTGTCACCCGCCATTGCGAGGGACGTCGTGTGGTCGACAGTGTGCGTACCAACGACGTCCAGGTGACGGTAGGCGGTCAACCGCCGAACGCGCGCCCACGTCCGCGTCTTACGCGTGCTCGATCATCGTCGACCGCCACCTGAGCGCGGAGCCAGGTCCACCGGACGTTGAAGCGCCCGAACCGAACGGCCGTGATGAGGGGTGCCATCGCCGGCTACAGCGCCGGTTCGCCGCCTGGTGCGGGCCCCGCAGGACGCGGCCGGAGTGGGCGCCTTGCCCTCGGGGCGTCCGAGGGCGAGCGGTACGGGCGCCGCCTACCTCCATGGTGAACGCCCCTGCGCGCGTCTTCCTCGGAAATGTTTACAAAGCGACCACGGTCTATGAGACTCAGAGTCGAGCCGTCGTGCGGTGGCGACGGTCATCCGGCACAGCGCCGTCGCGAGCGGCGCATCCGACGAGGGAAGGCGGCCGACGTGCCTGCAGCTCCGGAAAGCCGAGACGAGAGCGCCGAGGTGCGGCGCGACCGTCTCGCTGGTCTGCGATGGTGGAGCGGTGCGCTGGTCGTGACCGCTCTCGGGCTGGTGACTGCTGCGTCATCGTGGGTGAGTGGTGATCGCCCCGGCGTCGTGGTCATGCTGCTTGGCCTGACGCTCTCGTGCGGAGCTTCGACGCTGCGGTTGCGGGAGGAGTTCCGCCGCGGATGGCGTGAGGGCTTCACGACCGCAGTAAAGGACATCGTCGAGCGTGCTTCAGGTCGGCCGTCCAGCGCCGAGGTGCGAGCCATCGTGCATGGTGACCCGACCCCGGAACCGTGGCATCCCTCCGTTCGTACCCGAGTGGAACGGCGGCAACCATGAGCGTGGCCGGCGTCGAGGTGCTGAATCTGACAGAGGCGTCAGGAGTCTGGGCGGTTCGGACGAGCAGCGTGACGGTGTACTACGTGGACGCCGACGCGCGGGCGCTGCTCCGGCAGACCGGTCCAGGATCGTCACTAGGGATCGCCGACGGCACATGGGTGCCGCTGGTGTCCGTGGAGTCCGTGCGTGGTGAAGGCGTAGGCGTGATCCGCGTGGGGGACCGCCACAAGTACGTCTACGACTACGACCCGTCGGCGACGGATTACGCATGGTGGATCCAACGTCTGGTGACGCAGATCGAGCCGATTGGGCCGGAAGCCCTGGCGGTCCTACCAGCGCGGCTCGGAACGGGCACCCCGTGACGGGGGAGTCAGCCCGCGCACACGGCGCACAGACATTGCTCCCAGCTCGTGTGCAGTTAGGTGCAGGCGCGACAGTTCACCTCGAGGTTGCGGAAGATGACAGCGATCGGCTCGATGAGCGGTTGCTTGCCGACCTCTTCGCGGTCGGGCTCAACGTCCCTGAACCGATCGACCCCCCGCAAGGTCCGACCTTCCCGAGGCTCACACTCGACGGCAACGCGCAGTTCCTGATCGGTGCGTACGACGTCGGTACCGAGCGTGGTCTCGAGGTCGTGGCCCGCGGCGCTCATCACGTCATCGAGATCGGGTTGCGCGCGTGGCGCGAGCCGGACCCTCAACCGGGGGACCCTGAGCCCACGGGACCCTCACGATCGGGACTCTCGCGCGAGGAGTCCGGCATCCTCGCGGATAACGCCGAGATCGTCCTCGACGTAGAGAAGGCCGACACCTCGTCGCCCGACATGCTCGAACACGTGACCCTTGGCGGACGTGTGGTCCTGACCGAGGGCGGCAAGCGAACTGCCGTGTTGGTGTCCTGGCGCTGGTACGCGCTCCAACGAGAACGGCTCGCGCGCAGCGCTGCGGCTTACTGGAAGGCATCGCGCGAAGGACGACTCAACGACCGCGAATACGCCACCGAAATGCTGGACGTCTTCGCGCCGAACGAGGGCCCGCCGCCGGCGGAGGGCCCAACAGACGGCGAGGAGCACAGTGGCAAACTTTGTTGACCCGCTGCGAGACATCGGCAGGTGGCTGGTCACGACGGCATCCGGCGCCCAGCATCTGATCGACTCAACAGACCGTGACCAGGCGGTGACCGTGACTCGACTCGTACGGGCACCCGCGGCGCCCACCAGCGCATTCTGGCTCCAGAAGCTCCGCCGTGACGAGCGGCCGGTCCGCGTCATCGAGGTCGCGCACGCCGATCAAGGCACGATGCGCGACGGCATCGTTGTCGGCGGCGACATGTTCCTCACTCTTGAGCCGCTCGATCCCGACGCGGCGGTCACCTACCGGCGTACCACTCCCGTCGTCTCGATCGAACTCCAGCCGCTCGATGGGCCGGGTCGCGATGACGGATGACGTGGAAGGGGCGCCTCAGTCGCCCGAGGAGCGGCAATGGGAGGCGCAGCGACGACGCGTCGAGGACGTTGCCGCGCGCCGGCTTCTGCTCGAGCTGATTCCCGGTGACCTTCGCGATCTTGACAGTGCGGCGAGGTGCGGGTGCTCGTGCCACCCCAGTCCTGGAACGAACCTCCACCTCGGCGAGTCCTGCGCGTGTCAGCTCACAGTCGACGAACGCAGTGAGCGGCTCGCTGACCTGCGACAGAGCCTCTCTGCTTTCCACGCCGCGTACGAGCCCGTCCGTCGCGCGCACGCCGAGGAGTTGGCCGTGACCGCGGCCGAGCTCGGCATCACCGCCCGTGAGGACAGCGCGGGTTCACCGTGGGTCATCCTCGGCACCATTGATGGGCGCGCGTTCTACATGCGCGAACGATGGGCCGAGTACGACATCGTGATCGCGCCGGACGACAACCCCGGAGCGCAGCCGTGGGAGGCACCTGCCGCAGCCCCTACGATCATCGTCCGATCTGGGCTGCTTGCTGACCTGCAGCCCACGAGCCTGAGCTACCGCCATGCCTTGACGTTCATCGTGGGGGAGGTTCGTTCCTATGTGCGCAGGCAGCGGTGCGATCACCCATGCGCACCGGGAGACCGGTACTGCCGAGCATGCGGGTCTGCGCTCGTTGACCCAGCGATTCGGTAGGCGACGAAGGAGCGGTCACACGGCTCGAGGCGGCACGCGCCGCTGATCGCTTTTCAAAGACTTCGAAGGAGTGCAAACCGTATGCCCATGGACGCGTCGGCCGAGCGCAAGGGCGGCCGACCTGCGTGCCTTCCAGCCCACCGGACCGGGCCTACGGATCGGTTCGATCCACCTCGCTCCGAGCTGGAGCGAAGCGTCCCTCACGCACGCTAGGCAAGGCGTCTCGAACCGAAAGCACGAACAGCGGCAGCACAACCGAAGCCAGGACGTTCCACGCCCAGTTCGCCAGGAGCGCGGCTGGCCCGAGAGCTAGGCAGGCCAGCCCCAGGCTCAACGACGCCTCACCCCAGAACGCCTCGACGCGCGCACGGTGTGACTCAGGTGCGAAACGGGGCCGAGCTGTACGGAGCGTCAGAGAGAACGCGAAGCACACGAGGCACACAAGCCACGTGGTGGTCAGGTCAGGGTCTCCCTGCGTGCGCGTCGCCAACCAGTCGGCAGCCGCTTGCAAGCCTTCTCTGGTCTTGATGACCCCGGCCGTGACGAGGAACGAGCCCGCCGCAACACCCAGCTGACGCCACCGCACCGTCAAGAGATTCGGCCAGCTGAGCAGATTGAAAGGGTCCAGCCCGAGCGCTTGGCACCCGATGCCGATCGTCGCGATGGCCACGAACCCGCCGAGGAGCACGAGCGCGACGGCGGCAGGTGAGGACGTCCCCGCCATCAGAATGAGTACACCGCAGACGAGCCACCACTGCTGGCGGCGCGCTACTAGGACGACCGCGGCAGCCACGTCGCCCCACCTGGCCCAGCGGCGGTCCCGGCTTCTAGCAGTGTCTGGCATCTCCTCGCCGATGGGGCGACTTGGTTCGTGCACGTGGGAAAACCGACTTTCGGGTGAGAGGAAGGGAAGTGCGTGTCCGCCGCACGAGCGCGTGGCCGCTGGTGCGGGGTAGAGGCGATCGTTGCCGCACCGCGATGGCGTGGATCCGCCCACCGTGGCGCGACTACGGTGAGCGACCGAGTCGAGTGCGGCGCGATGCGTCAGCAGGGGTTGACAGGTCGATGAGGCCCCGACACGTGAGCTCAGCCGCTCGCCTGCGGCGGGCTCGGGTCGCTGTGCCCGACGACGACACGGTCGCGTCCGGCGAGCTTGGCTTGGTAGAGCGCGGCGTCCGCGACCGTGTACAGGTGATCGAGGTCTGATGGACCGACGGTGTGAGCGACCCCGATGCTCACGGTGACCGGGACGTCCAGCGCGGAGTGGACGAGCGGGTTCTCGCGGACGACGGCGTGTACGGCATCCGCCCGGGCGACCGTGCCCGCGCGGTCGCCCGGGATGAGGAGCGCGAACTCGTCCCCGCCGATCCGGGCGAGCGTGTCGCCGCTCGCCACGACGGACCGCACGAGTTGCGCGACGTGGACGAGGGCGGCGTCACCGACGGGATGGCCGAGGGTGTCGTTGAGCTGTTTGAAGCGATCGACGTCGATGAGGATTAGCCCGACTCCGTCGGTCTGCGGCGTTGCTTGCCGCTTCGCGGCCGTGCTCGCCTCCGAACGGAGCAGCTCCGCTGACTGCTCAAGGACTCGCCTCGTAGCCAGACCGGTCAACGCGTCGCTCGATGCAACCTCATGGAGCTGGCGAACGAGCTGGTCCTGGTGACGGACCGCTGCCAGCAGCGCGGTCGTGGTCATCACAACGACCGCCGTCATCGATGCGATGTCCGCCGCAGCGGGCTCCGGTGGCTGGGTTGAGAAGATGATCGAGAACGAACCGGCGAGGGAGAGCACTGCGATGACCCATGCTACGAAGCGACCTAGGTGTGCGGCCGAGAAGATGACCGGGAACATGAACCAGGCGAGGCCGCCAAATGTCGAGTTGTCGGTCAGATTGGAAGTTGTGGTGTTCACCACCACCGCTACCAGGCACAACGCCGTGTAGCCCCGTCCGGGCATGACGCCCGGTCGGCAGTGGAGCAACACCGCCAGTCCCAGCATGATCAGCGCGCCGACCGCTGTCCACGTCACGCTTGCCGCCGAGCCCTCGGATGAGCCGAGTACGCGCGGGAGCGTCTCCAAAGCGACGGTTGCCACGCCGCCAACGAGGCACATGACCGAGGCGGTCCGGCCCGCGGCGGTGCCGTCGCGGGGACCGAACATCTCGTGGGTTCGCACGTCCACCTATCGGCGATCAGGGGCGTCTTTGCAGGTCTCCGTCGTCACCGGCGCCGTGAGCTCAGCCGACGGCCGCGTCGAACGGCTTCCAACGGTGGACGGGACGTCCTTCGCGCAACGTCGCGAAGGGCCTGAGCTGGAAGGCTGCGTCACTTGACGCGTCGAGCGCGCTTCGCTGCGGAGGTCTTGCGGCCCGCAGTGGTGTACGGCTCGAGTGCGCGCAGCAGGTCGTCGCGGTGCTTGTCGGTGAGATCGATCTCGTAGCGAGTGTCGCCCCAGGCGAACCTGTACGTGCGAGCGCCTTCCTCGCCGTCGAGGTCGTCGATCAGCACTGTGCGCGTCTGAGTGGCCATGCACGCAATCATTCCTCAGTTGAGGCAACGCGGACGGCGGAGCGCCGGAACAGGTGGGCGCGCGACGTGTGGGACGGGCCGAAGGCGCCGTGTGCGCGCTGACCGACCGCCCCAGTTGCTTCTGTGCTCGTCGGGCGCGCTGCGGTGTAGTGCGGGACCGCTCCCGGAAGCGCTGGCGTGCCACAGGTCGGTGCTCGAATCGGTCTCGCACCCTCCGCCCGGAAACTACGAGCGTAGGCCGATCACCTTTGCGTCCAGCGCTCAACGGGCACGCGCCGAACCGCTGCGTCAGGCGTCGCGGTGTCCATGCGCCGTGCACCTGCTTCGGAGTCAAGAGGTCCTCGCGGTAGAAGGGGCGGCGACTGTGCCGGATGTCGCGCCCCGCTTGTCGGGGCGTGTCCGCGCCGACACACGCCTCGAAGAACCACATCGCCGGCCGCAGTCGCAGACGACCGACGTTCGATCCCGGCGATGCATCAATCGCTGCCGCCGAGGATCGAGCGCGACCCGTCAGACAACGAGGATCAGGATCAAGCTTCCGCGTGGAGAAGGGAAACAGGGCCTGCGAGCTACCAGCGGCACCCGCTGGACGGCCGACGACGGGTGATGTGCGTAAGCAGGCCCAGCGTGGGCGAGAGCCACGTAATAGCCTGAGAGGGTGCAGCGCGTCGGCAGGGTGCAGGCAGGCGAGGGCCTCGGATGGGGTGCCGTTCACGCAGGTCACGATGTCTGACGCGATCGTTCCGGGCGTGGGGGCGGGCCTCAGGGAGCGAACCGTGCATCTCCCGTGCGAGGCGGGCAGTGCACGGCGTGCTCGACGCGAGTTGCGTGAGCTGCTTGTCGGCGCGAACCGACTGGACTGTCTTGATGTCGCGGAGCTGGGATGTACCGAGCTCGTCACGAACGCCGTGTTGCACGCGCACACCGACCTCGTGTTGACCATCGAAGTCCGGAGCGCCGACATTCGAGTAGCAGTGCGCGACTTCAATCCCGCGCTGCCTGTGCAGCGGCACTACGGCGTCGAGTCGTCGACCGGTCGCGGGCTCGGGCTCATCGCGACGATCGCCGACGAGCATGGAGTGCACGACCTGGGAGGCGACGGGAAATCCGTGTGGTTCACGGTCGGTGGAATGAGGCCAGGAAAGCTCGCGAGCCGCCAAGGTGAATGGGCGCCCCGTGAGTCTGCGGTGCACGGCCTTGACGCTCGTAGCCCTGTCGCGAGCGGCCCTGCTGTGCAACTCCTCGGTATGCCCTTGACGCTGTGGCTGGCCGCTCTCGAACATCACGACGCTCTGCTACGTGAACTCGCTTTCCATCACGCTCGGCACCCTCTCAGCAGCATCGACCTGGCTGCGGCGGACCGTGCGCGGACACGAATCTCTACTGCTGTGCTAGCGGCCGCTTCGGGGCGCCCGAGGTCTGTGCTCGATCACCGAGCAAATCTCTCTGACGTGGGTGCGGTGGTGTCGTCCGACGTCGACGCCGTGGACGACGTTGTACTTGACGCTACCGACGGGCTTTCATCCGACGTGGCGGCGCTACAAGAGGCTCTCGACGCTGCGGAGAGCTTCGCGCTCGAGGGACGGGCGCTCAGCCGACCCGGACTTCCGGAGATCGTGGCTGTGCGTGACTGGGCGTGCGAGCAGATCATCGCTCAGCTTGCTGGCGTGGAGCCGGCACCTTGGCGAGGATCCGGCGGTGAGGCGCATCTCCCGGGCGTCGGCCGTGACGAGACGGGCGCGAGTGCGGAGTTCGTCGCGTCGGTCCGTGACTCTCCCCTGCGGATGGCCGCTGCCGATCACACGAACCGCATCATCGCCATCAGTCGTTCGCTCGCCGCTTTGTTGGGATGGGAACCGGAAGAACTCATCGGACGTCGGATCGTGGCACTCGTGCCGCCGCGCCTGCGAGACGCGCATGTCGCAGCATTCACGCGGCACCTGACCACCGGGCGCACACGTGTCATCGGAACGCCGGTGATCCTCCCTGTGCTCCGCGCTGACGGCAGTGAGATCGCCTGCCGTCTTCTCATCGATCGTGTCACGCACGAGCCAACGCGAGCCCTCTACTCTGCCTCGTTCGATCCAGTCGGGCCCTCGGCGGAAAGCACGGATTCTGCTCAGCGGGCTGGTTGAGGCCCATGCCCGGCGCGCACCGCCAGAAGCGTCGTGGTCACGGTTGGGGTCAGACGGCGCTTGACGGGGATGCCGTCACCGCTGTGCGGCTTGGATCTCACCGACACGATCGCTGACGTTCCCGCTTTCGGTGGCTTTCGCGAGCACCGGTCGTAGGACGTCGACGCTCGTCGACGTCGTGTCAGCGGCGGCAGTGCGGCTCAGCCTGCGAGGACTCCGGCGACTTACTCTTCAACCGCCAGACGAGCACCAGTGTCGCTCGGACCGGCCTCGCTCGGGCGGCGACGATGGGACTGCTGCAGGGTCGGTTGACACCGGGTGAGTGGTGATCATGCCGCAAGGGCGGCGTTCTGGGTGGTGAAGGCG